>CANLED010000024.1 GCA_947489175.1 Chitinophagaceae bacterium
TTCAATCATTTTTCAAAATATTCCAACCAGTTCCTCCACAACAAGATGCACAAGGCAGGATGTCTTTCGCACCTTATTTGGGTTTCATCTCTGGTAGAGATACCTCAGTTTTTAATGAATATATTAACCTAGAGTCAGTTAAAAGCCAATTCCCTGGCAATGTTCGTTTTGCTTTTGGCATACCTGAGTTAAACGATAAAGGCGTTAAAAGCGACGTAGTTGCTATTTATGCATTAAAAACGGTAGAAGGCTCTGATAAAGCAAAATTAGAAGGTGATGGTGTTCAACAAGCTTCACAAGATTTTGACGATAAAGGCAGACCAGCCATCAAAATGCTCATGACCAAACAAGGTGAACGCATTTGGGGTGAGCTAACAACAAACAATGTTGGAAAACCTATTGCCATTGTTTTGGATAACATTGTGTATTCTGCTCCAAACGTAATTAATCCAATAACTACCGGTAACTCAGAAATAAGCGGAAGCTTTTCCATTGAAGAAGCTCAAGATCTTTCAAACATCCTTCAATCAGGTAAACTACCAGCACCTGCAAAAATTGTACAAGAACAAGTAGTTGGTCCAACACTTGGTGCTTCTGCAATCCAAGGTGGTGCGATGGCCTTCGGAATTTCTTTCCTTGTTATTTTCATCTTGATGCTTGTTTATTATAACACGGCAGGATGGGTTGCTAACATAGCCTTGATTTTAAACCTATTGTTCACCGTTGGTGTACTAAGTGCTTTGGGAGCTACCCTTACAGCACCTGGTATTGCCGGTCTGGTCCTTACAATTGGTATGGCTGTTGATACCAACGTTATCATATTTGAAAGAATCAAAGAAGAATTGAACCTAGGCAAAAGCTATCAAGTAGCAGTGGCAGAGGGTTATAAGCGCTCTATGGCTCCTGTACTAGATGCACACATAACTACGTTGCTAACTGCAATGATCTTGTTTTATTTTGGTTTAGGACCAGTACTTGGATTCGCAACAACCCAAATTCTTGGTATTATCTTGTCTCTTTTCTGTGGAATTTTAATTTCAAGATTAATCACAGATTTCTGGACCAAGAAAAATCGCCACTTTAATTATTTCACAAAAACGAGCAAGAGTGTTTTCAAACACGCCAATTTCAAGTTCATTGAATACAGAAAAGTAGCTTACATCATTTCTGTTGTGGTGCTAATATTAGGTGTTGGTGCATTCTTTAATGGCTTCGACCAAGGTGTTGAATACAAAGGTGGTAGAAGCTATACTGTTAGATTTGATACACCTACTCAAAATGAAAAAATCAGGGAAGACTTAAAAGTTTCTTTTGGAGAATCTCCTGTAATCAAAACTGTTGGAGACAACAAAACATTGAATATCACTACTTCATTCATGATAGACAATGTAAGTAAAAGTGCAGATTCAGTTGTTGATATGAAACTTTTTGAAGGTTTAAAAGAAAGCTTGCCAGCTGGATTGAGTTATGCTGAATTTAAAAAAACATACAAACAAAGTTCACAAACTGTTCAGCCATCAATTTCTGATGACCTCAAAAAAGGTGCAGTGCAAGCAACAATATTTGCAATGTTGGCTATTTTCTTGTACATCTTCTTGCGCTTCCGCGACTGGAGATACTCCTTGGGAACAATCATTGCCTTGTTGCATGATGTGTTTGTAACATTAGCAGTATTCTCTTTCTTGAAAGGAATCGTTCCTTTCCCTCTAGAAATTGACCAGCACTTCATTGCGGCAGTTCTAACAGTAATAGGATTCTCGATGAATGATACGGTGATCGTATTCGACAGGATTAGGGAGTACAGCAAAAAGCTTAAAGGTGAAACTAAATCAAGCATCATCAACCAAGCCATTAATCATACATTGAGCAGAACGATTATGACTTCACTCACCGTATTCTTAACCTTGCTTATCCTATTCATCTTTGGTGGAGAAGTAACAAGGGGATTTGCTTTCGCGATGTTGATTGGAGTTCTTACTGGTACATATTCTTCAATTTTTGTAGCCGCGCCAGTATTGGTAGACATTGCAAAGGACAAACCTTTGGGTGAGGCTGACAAAGCCTTTGCAAAGAAAAAATAAGATCTTAGTAACCGCATAAAAAAAGGGCTTGAAGAAATTTCAAGCCCTTTTTTATTTCGGTAATGTTAAACTAAACGGCAAAAGAAGTGCCACAGCCGCATGTTGTAGAAGCATTAGGATTGATAAAAATAAATCCTCTCGCATCCAATCCATTTTTCCAATCAATTTCCATCCCAAATAAATAAATAGCATGAGCAGGATTTATCACGCAAGGAATTCCATCAATAACATGAAAATCATCTCCCTCTTTCTTCTCATCTAATGCTAGCAGGTAACTTAATCCAGAGCAGCCGCCACCTTTTACGCCAATCCTGAGAAATTCTTCCTTCTCGTTGGTACTATTTTCAAATAAATTAAGCAATTCTTTGTTTGCTGTTACAGATATCTTTATTGGTGAAGTTGTTGTTTCCATCTTACAAAATTAATAACAAATAACACAACAACAATTCAAAGCCCAAAGTGTACTTTTGTTTTAACAAATTATGGAAAATATAACCTTAGTCAATGCGCTCATTCTTATAATTGTGATAATAGCAGGAATATTTCTCTATTACAAAATCCCTAAAAAGAAAATAATCAAAGATGTCCAGGCCGATATCCCTGCAAAATCCAGTCAACAGTCATCTTTAATGAAAATTCAATCATACGAACGATTGGTGGTTTTTGCAGAACGCATCGGTTTTAAGTCACTCATCGACAGACTTTCATCAGATATTCTAAATGCAAAAGAACTGGGAATCGTTTTTAGTGAGGCCATCAGAAATGAATTCGACCATAATCTTTCACAACAAATCTACATCTCAGAAAAAGCTTGGCAAGCCATCGTTGACCTCAAAGACCAACAAATATTCATTATCAATCTGCTAATAAATACACTTCCAGCTGAAGCAAGCGGAAAAGAACTCTCTGAGGCAATGCTTTCTTTGTTGAAAGCAGACGAAAATGCATCCATGCAAACAACAGTACTAGAAGCGCTTCGGTTCGAAGCAAGACAAATCCTGGCAACTACCTAAAATAATTTTTATGAGCGATGCTAGAAAAACAGATTCGGGTATTGAAATAAATAAGGTATATACGAGCAGTGATGTTCAAAAAGAGCCCACCCTTCCTGGTAGTTTTCCATTTATCAGGGGTATTCAAAAAGACATGTACAGGGGCAGGAATTGGACGATGAGACAATATGCAGGATTTAGTACTGCAGCTGAAAGCAATAAGCGATATCATTTTTTGTTGTCGCAAGGAGTAAATGGATTAAGTGTAGCGTTTGATTTGCCAACACAAATTGGGTATGACAGCGACCACGACTTATCTGAAGGCGAAGTGGGGAAAGTCGGTGTAGCAATAGACAGTATAGAGGATATGGAAGAGCTATTCAAAGATATCCCCCTTGAATCGGTATCCACTTCCATGACTATCAATGCAACAGGATTTATTTTACTAGCCATGTATGTTGCTATTGCAAAAAAGCAAGGTGCCGACCTCAACAAACTGACAGGAACCATTCAAAATGACATTTTAAAAGAGTACGCAGCTAGAGGCACTTATATATACCCGCCAAAAGCTTCTATGCGCATCATTACAGACATCTTTGAATGGTGTAGCACATCACTTCCAAAGTGGAATACAATTTCAATTTCAGGCTATCATATCCGTGAAGCAGGCAGTACGGCTGTGCAAGAAATTGCATTTACATTGAGCAATGGTAAAGCTTATGTAAAGGCAGCGATTGAAAAAGGGATTGATGTAAACACCTTAGGAAAAAGGCTCTCTTTCTTTTTTAATGCCCATAACAACTTATTCGAAGAAATTGCCAAATTTAGAGCTGCTAGAAAAATATGGGCTGAAATAATGAAAGAGTTGGGGGCCACCGATGAAAAAGCGATGATGCTAAGGTTTCATGCTCAGACGGGAGGCAGCACGTTAACACAACAACAACCACAAAACAACATTGCACGGGTAACCATACAGGCATTAGCTGCCGTTTTAGGCGGAACGCAATCTCTACACACAAATGGATATGATGAAGCCCTGAGTTTGCCCACAGAAGAGGCCGCTCAAATTGCCCTAAGAACTCAGCAAATACTGGCTTTTGAAAGTGGCATAACTGATACAGCCGACCCATTAGGTGGATCATATTTTGTAGAATCACTTACCTCTGCCATTGAAAAAGAAGCCTGGACCATCATTGAACAAATTGACAATATGGGAGGCAGTGTTTCTAGTATTGAAGAAGGCTACATGCAAGAACAAATCGCTGAAAGTGCATATCGATACCAAAAAGAAATTGAATCCACACAAAGGATAATTGTCGGTGTAAATAGTTTTCAATCGGAAAACAAATATGAAACTCCTGTATTCTCAATTGACGAATCAATCAGAGAGATTCAAACACAAAAATTAAATACCCTAAAAAAATCAAGAAATCAACCGGCTGCCTCATCTTGTTTATCAAACCTAAAAAATGCTGCACTCAATGGAATAAATATCATGCCTGTTGTTATTGACGCAGTAGAAAATTATTGCACTTTGGGAGAAATATCTGATGTTTTAAGAGAAGTTTTTGGGGAATACTAGGTGTTTTAGTTTAAAGTTTTTAGTTTAAAGTTTAGGTGTTTAGAAAGTTTAGAATGTTTAGAATGTTTAGAATGTTTAGAATGTTTAGAATGGCTGTCATATCATGACCCTAAGCATTGGCTCTAATGTTTTTCATTCTTCATTTTTCATTTGTATTGGCTGTTCCCTTGTCCCTCGTCCCCTGTCCCTCGTCCCTGGCTGTATTCCCTAAATACACCTCACGTAAAACTCATTAAAAGCTGAACGAAAATCATTCACATCATACTCAAAATTTTCAAATTTATCGCGGAGTATCATGTGGTGAGAAGTCAAAATAGCTTGATCAATTCCGGTAAAATAATTATATCCCGATTCAGTCTCTTCTACATGCTCATTAACTCCATTAAAGATATCGTGCAACTTAGCTTTTAAAACATCCAGCTTTTCAGCAAACATTGTCTTTTTTTGTTCCAACTGCGTGGTATGTTCCAATGCATTTAAGGCATCTATTCTATCATTTATGATTTCAAGGTACGACTGATAAAAATCTATCGTATTGAGCCATTCAAAGTGCTCGGCTTGCTGTGGTGCTGTTTCGGTGATGAGCATGTTTTTTTATTTGACACAAAGATTGCAACTCAAATAAAAAAATTAAATGACTCACTACAATGATTTCAATGATTGAAATCATTGTAGTGAACATCATCCTTTCAACGATTTAACCCTATCGATTATGCATACATTTCATCCCTCAAAGCCTGAACACGTTTGTCGTCACGGTATTCATCAAATGTCATCAACCTATCAATTGTTCCTTTAGGCGTCAATTCTATGATTCGGTTGGCAACAGTCTGCATAAAGGTATGGTCATGCGACGTAAGCAAGACAATGCCAGGAAAGTTAACACAACCCTCATTAAAGCTTTGGATACTTTCCAAATCAAGGTGGTTTGTAGGTTGATCGAGTATAACACAATTCGGACTCTGCAACATCATTCTACTTACCATACAACGAACTTTCTCTCCTCCACTCAATACCTTGGTTTTCTTTTGGATATCATCACCACTGAACAACATTTTTCCTAAAAATCCACGCAAGAAAGGCTCATCAGCATCAGTAACATGTGCAGGCACAAACTGCCTCAACCAATCTAGTAAACCAAGGTCGTTGTTGAAGAACTGCTGATTTTCAACTGGAAGATATGATTTGGTGATGGTAGTACCCCACTCATATTTTCCACCATCGGGAATTAATGCATCATTGATGATTTCAAAGAATGCAGTTACTGCCAATGGATCACGACTCACAAAAGCAATCTTCTCACCTTTGTTGATTGAAAAATTCAATTTATCAAAAAGCATACGACCATCCACCTTCTTCGATAATCCTTCTACATGAAGGATTTGATTTCCTACCTCACGCAATGGCTGGAAAATAATACCAGGATATTTTCTGTTTGATGGTTCAATTTCATCGATCGTCAATTTCTCAAGTGCCTTCTTTCTTGAAGTAGCCTGTTTAGACTTAGAAGCATTTGCGCTGAAACGAGCGATGAAATCTATCAACGCTTGTCGCTTGTCTTCAGTCTTCTTATTCTTATCATTTTGTTGTCTTGCCATCAACTGAGATGACTCATACCAAAATGTATAGTTACCAGTAAATGTCTTGATTTTTTGCCTGTCCACATCCGCCACATGGGTACAAACTGCATCTAGAAAGTGTCGGTCATGGCTAACAACCAACACGATGTTTTCATAATCTGCCAGAAAATTTTCCAACCAACTTATTGTTTCTATGTCAAGTCCGTTCGTAGGCTCATCCAACAAAAGAATATCAGGATTTCCAAAAAGTGCTTGTGCCAACAAAACACGAACTTTCATGTTCGAAGGCATTTCTTTTAACAATGTTTGATGATACGACTCCGTTACGCCCAAGTCGCTCAAAAAAGTAGCAGCATCACTTTCCGCAGTATATCCACCCATTTCGCCAAACTCAGACTCCAACTCACCAGCACGCAACCCGTCCTCTTCAGAAAAATCTTCTTTAGAGTAAATCAGTTCACGCTCTTGGGCAATATCCCACATTTTTTTATGCCCCATTAAAACGGTGTTAATAACAGTCTGATCATCAAATTGAAATTGATTTTGATTCAATACAGCCAAACGCTCGCCTGCTGAAATTTCAACAGTACCTTTATTGGGTTCAATTTCGCCACTGAGTATTTTCAAAAAAGTACTTTTTCCAGCTCCATTCGCACCGATCACACCATAACAATTACCCTTGATAAAGTTGATGTTAACTTCGTCAAAGAGAACTCTCTTGCCATAGGCCAGGGTAATATTGCGTGCACTGATCATTGTATTATTTTTTTATTGACTTTAAGGGTGCAAAGTTAATCAATTTGAAGCGTTAAACATAGCAAAATAAAGATCCGTTTTATTCAAGAAAAATTCAGAAAAACTGACCTATAAAACAAAGAAATTAACGAATTTCTTGAATGAAATGGTTAATTTTCAGTTTAAATAACTACGAATGAAATTCAAAACATTATTTTCTTTTTTTTCATTGATTTTTATATGCGGTGTGGCAAAGTCTCAAACGCCAATTCAAAATATAATTGATACAAAATCAAAAGCCATTTCTCCAAAACTTATCGAATGGAGAAGGCATATCCACCAAAACCCAGAATTGGGAAACCGTGAGTTTAAAACCATGGAATACATAGCAACACACTTAAAAAGTTTGGGACTCGAAGTAACGACAAACGTGGCAAAAACAGGTGTGCTTGCAATCTTAAGAGGAGGTAAACCAGGACCAGTTATTGCACTGAGGGCAGATATCGATGCACTGCCTGTTAAGGAAAGAGCTAACATTCCTTTTAAATCTACCGTTATTTCTGAATACAATGGATCACCAGTATCTGTGATGCATGCCTGCGGTCATGATACCCATACATCTATCTTGATGGGGACTGCAGAAGTACTTGCTTCAATGAAAAAAGATGTTGCTGGCACTGTTAAATTCTTTTTCCAACCTGCAGAAGAAGGTGCACCTGGAGATGAAGAAGGTGGAGCTGCATTGATGATAAAAGAAGGCGTTATGGAGAATCCAAAAGTGGATGCTGTGTTCGGACTTCATATTGCATCAAGTTTAGAAATTGGACAAATTAAATACGTGAGTGGTTCTATGATGGCATCGAGCGATTGGTTTACAATCAAAATCAAAGGAAAACAAACACATGGTTCAACACCTTGGACAGGCATCGATCCAATTGTTGTAGGAACACAAATTATCAACAATCTTCAAACAATTGTTAGCCGCCAGGAAGACCTTACAGTAGCACCAGTAGTTATTACAGTAGGAAAATTTCACAGCGGAGTAAGATCTAACATCATTCCTGAAGATGCTGAATTAGAGGGCACTGTGAGAACATTGGATGGAAAAATGCAAAAAGACGTGCATGAAAAAATGAAGCTTGTGGTTCAAAAAGTAGCAGAAGCCTGGGGTGCTCAAGTTGATTTTAAAATTGATACAAAAACCTTGGTTACCTACAACAATCCTGAACTTGTAAAAATGATGATTCCTTCGCTAGAAAGGGCTACAGGAAAAGACAATACTACAGAAGGAAGGTGGACAACAGGAGCAGAGGACTTTTCATATTTTGGTGAAAAAACACCAGCGTTCTTCTTCAATTTGGGAGGTATGGCAAAGGGTACAGACCCAGCAAAAGCAGCTCCTCATCATACGCCAGATTTTGTTATTGATGACAGTATGTTGGATGTAGGTGTGAAGGCTTTTTGCAATATTGTTTTTGATTATGCGGGGATGAGGCCGTTGAAGGGGTTGAAGTAGGCCTTCGGCTAGTTGAAGAGATTGAAGTTAGTTTTAGGTTGAAAGTTTAAAGTTTCAATTAGTTGAAAGAGGTGATCTTTCAGGTGTTTATAGAAAAAGGGCTCAAGCATAATTGCATGGGCCCTTTTTAAATTTATTGGATAACAAGAATAATGTACGAATGTGTTTTCAAACATTAAACCCTTCAACCTCCTCAACTACTTCAACCTCTTCAACTCCTTCAACCTCTTCAACTAATTTCAACCTTAAACCAAAAACTTTAAACTAGCTCAGTTTCTTGCTCCAAACAACATACTCCCAATCCTAACCAGTGTGCTGCCGTTTTCCAAAGCAATCGGATAATCAGCGCTCATGCCCATTGAAAGGGTAGTGAAAGAATTTGTGTCTGCGTCTTTCATTGCTTTAATTTCATCAAATAATGATTTTAAAATAGCAAACTCATTTTTTATTACCTCAGCATCTTCTGTGAATGAAGCCATGCCCATTAATCCACATAAATTAACATGTGGATATTTGATTTCGATAAAAAAATGTGTTGCAGCTTCTCTTGCTTCGGTAATGTCAAAACCAAATTTTGTCTCTTCTTCGGCTATATGCACTTGAATCAAACAATTGATTTTTTTGTTTAATTTCTTTCCTTCTTTTTCAATGGCATCTAGCATTCTGAAGCTATCAACACCGTGAATTAAATGCACAAATGGTGCAATTTGCTTTACCTTATTTGTTTGAAGATGCCCAATAAAATGCCACCTTATATCTGATGGTAATTCAAGCTGCTTTTTTAGAAGTTCTTGAACATAATTTTCACCAAAATCACGGTGACCCATTTCATACAAAGTGAAAATATCTTCATTGGGTTTAGTCTTTGAAACTGCAACCAGTAAAGCTTTTGCAGCATCAGTTTTTTCTTTTATGGAATGATACGCCTCTGTATTTATTGACATAATTATAAATATGTTTATATTAAATTATTTTTTTTAATTACTTTTTAAAATCATTTTAACACGCTCCTACCGATAACGATTCTTTGTACTTCACTTGTACCCTCATAAATCTGTGTAATTTTTGCATCTCTCATCAATCTTTCTACATGATATTCTTTTACGTATCCATAGCCGCCGTGGATTTGTACAGCCTCCGTTGTTACCCACATAGCTGTTTCTGATGCAAATACTTTTGCCATGGAAGAACTTACGGTGTAATCCAAATGATGGTCCTTTTCCCATGCAGCCTTAAAGCAAAGCAAACGGGCTGCTTCGATACGGGTTGCCATATCCGCAAGCTTAAATTGAATTGCTTGATGTTGTCCAATTTCCTTTCCAAAAGTCCTTCGTTGTTTCGCATAGGCAACAGACCTTTCATAAGCACCTGAAGCGATTCCCAAGGCTTGAGATGCAATTCCAATTCTTCCTCCAGCCAACGTTTTCATGGCAAATTGAAATCCAAAACCATCGGTCCCAATTAGATTTTCTTTCGGAACTTTAACATCCACAAAAGAAATACTATGTGTATCACTACCTCGTATTCCCATTTTATTTTCCTTAGCACCGATGGTAATTCCTTCAGTATTTTTTTCAACAATAAACGTGTTGATACCCTTCGATCCTTTTGCAGCATCCGTTTGCGCCATTACCAAATATACAGATGCTGAAGATCCGTTTGTGATCCAATTTTTTGTTCCATTCATCAAAAAATAATCACCATTATCCTCAGCTGTTGTATGCTGTGAAGTGGCGTCGCTACCAGCTTCTGGTTCACTCAACAAAAATGCACCTATATACAATTCGTTATTTTTTTTCCCAGCAGCAAGGGGTTTAAGGTATTTATGCTTTTGAAAATCATTTCCATATTCTTCTAGTCCCCAACAAACTAAACTGTTGTTAACACTCATGCAAACACTTGTACTTGCATCAACTTTGCTGATCTCCTCCATGGCAATAACATAGCTAATCGTATCTAAGCCTGCCCCACCCCAAGATTCATCAACCATCATCCCTAAAAATCCAAGATCTGCCAATTGGCCAACCTGCTCTTTTGGGAAGATTTGCATCTCATCTCTTTCTATGACACCCGGCAAACAACTTGCTATTGCAAAGTCCCTTGCCGCCTTTTGTATCATGATGTGTTCTTCTGTTAAGCTGAATTCCATGTTTGTTTTGTTTGAGAATTAATGCTTCAATTTCATAGAACAATGTAAGAAATGAACGCTATAATAAGTTTTTTTTATACCCATGATTTTTATTCAATTAAAAATAAAAACACATAAAATGCTTTATTGTTTTTTTTTACTACAAGCAATTCAATACTTTAGCCTTATTCTAAACCATGATGCGTACAAAACCTGAATTAAACTATCGGCTACAAAAAATCGTGGTAACAGTTGCCGTGGTTCTTTTTATACTTAAAATTATTGCATGGTGGTTAACTAGGTCTGTGGCAGTGCTTACCGATGCATTAGAAAGCACAGTCAATGTAGTGGCCGGTTTCATCAGTTTGTATAGTCTTTTTGTAGCGGCAAAACCACGCGACAAAGAACATCCATACGGGCACGGTAAAGCTGAATTTATTTCAGCAGCGGTTGAAGGCAGTTTGGTTGCAATGGCTGGTTTGGTGATCATCTACGAAGCAATTGACAACATCCTCCATCCGCATATCATTCAAAAGCTAGATACAGGAATGATTATCATAGGTTCTACTGCAATAATAAATTACTTAACAGGATGGTACACTATAAAAATAGGAACAAAAAATAATTCACTTGCTTTGGTGGCATCAGGCAAACACTTGCAAAGTGATACTTATTCAACAATAGGTATCATTGGAGGCATGGCCTTGATTTTTTTAACCGGATGGATTTGGCTTGACAGTGCAGTTGCCATTGCTTTTGCTTTCTTTATCATTTACACCGGATATACCATCATCAGAAGTTCCCTTGCAGGCATAATGGACGAAGCAGATTATGCGTTGCTTGATAAATTGGTTTCAAGAATCAATGAAAACAGACAAGAGAACTGGATTGATTTACACAACCTTCGTATCATCAAATTCGGACCTGTGATTCACGTTGATTGCCACCTTACAGTGCCATGGTTTTTTAACGTACACCAAGCCCACAAAGAAATTGATGCATTTTCTGCCATAGCGAGAAATGAATTTGGTGAAAGCGTTGAACTTTTTGTTCATGCAGATGGATGCCTTGATTTTTCGTGTAAGATTTGCAACAAATCAAATTGTACTGAAAGAAAACATCCCTTTCAAAAAACAATTGAGTGGGAAGTGCATAATATTTCTAGTAATGAGAAGCATAGCTTGGGGAATAGTTGAAGAGGTTGAAGGGGTTGAAGCTAGTTTAAGGTTTTTAGTTTAAAGTTGAAGTTGGTTGAAGGTGTTTAAGTATAATTTCTTCAACTACTTCAAACTCTTCAACTACTTCAACTATGCCGGAGAAGGGGATGGAAAATCAGCTTTAACATTCAACTTTAAACCATAAACTAAATCGGTTCTTGCTGGCTCAAGCAATGAAAACTACCCAATCCCCAAATGATATCTGTTGAGTCGATTCCAACAACTTCTCTTCCTGGGAAGCAACCTTCTAACAAATGAATCACTTTGTCATCATTGTCACAACTATAGGTTGGCACCACTACTGAACCATTGGAAATATAAAAATTGGCGTATGATGCCGGTAGTCGCTGGTCTTCCCAGATTACATCGCCTGGCATTGGGATTTCAATAATATTCAATTGTTTGCCATTCAACAAACGCATTGCCTTCAATTGCTTCAGATTGTGTTGTAAGATTTCATAGTTATCATCTGACTTCCTTTCTTCCACAACAGTTATAACGGTATCTTCATTTATAAATCTAACAGTGTCATCAATATGACCATCAGTATCATCGCCAACAATACCTTCATCAACCCAAAGCACCTGGTCTTGGCCATAATAATCCATCAAATATTGCTCAATTTCACCCTTATTTAAATGCGGATTCCTGTTCTCATTCAACAAACATGCCGTTGAAGTGATAACAGTTCCGGCCCCATTAAAGTCAACAGACCCACCTTCCATAACAATCCCTGGATTGAAAACAGGCAGTCCTAACTTTTCTGCAATCAACGTAGGAACCACATCATCGAGATCAAAAGGAGGATATTTATTTCCCCAAGCATTGTAATCCCAATCAACAATGGCTCTTTTTGTAGGATCCAACTTATTTAATAAAAACGCTGGACCATGGTCTCTACACCAAGCATCATTAGTTGGGTGCAAGTAAAAATGAACTTTAGAAAGATCAACTCCGAAACCAACCAACATGGAAGAAGCTCTCTCCTCCATATGTTTATCACAAACATTGATATTCACCTCTTCATACTTAGTTAGATTTTTTATAAAAGCCATATATGAAGGAAATATGCTTTCAATTTTCTCTGGCCATGATGCCTCTTTATGAGGCCAGCTAAGCCAAGTAGCCTTATGTGGAGCAAATTCTGCAGGGAAATAAAAGCCTTGCGATTTAGGCGTTTTTTTCATATAAGTTCTTTTTGGTTGATTTTGG
>CANLED010000025.1 GCA_947489175.1 Chitinophagaceae bacterium
GTCATCACTTAAGCTGGCTGGGTTGAGTTGATTTCTTTTTTTGTATTCATACTTGTATCCATACCTAAGTGCTGCAATATCACTCAATACAGCTGAAGCAGTAGGAAAACTTCCAGCACCCTTTCCATAAAAAAATTGTTTGTCAGCAAATCCACTTTCAATAACCACGCCGTTGTACTCATTTTTTACAAAAAACAGTTGATCTCCTTGATCTACAAATTGGGGAAGTACAAAGGTGGCAACTTTCCCATTGTGTAATTTTTTGGCTTGTGCCACAAGTTTAATAGATTGCCCCCTCGACAAGGCAAGGTTGGCATCCACTTCATGAATTTGTGTGATTCCATTGAATAGCAAATCGTTAATGGTGGTGCTGATTCCATAGCTATGCGTTAGCAGTAATACCCATTTATTGGCTGCATCAAAACCTTCAATATCAAGTGTTGGATCAGATTCTGCAAACCCCAATTGTTGTGCCATCAACAGCGCTTCTTTGAAATTTAATTGCTCTTCAAACATCTTGGTTAGGATGAAATTGGTAGAGCCATTCACAATGGCTTTTATTGCGTGAAGTAGATCGTTGTCGTAGTATTCTTCTAGATTTCTTATGATCGGAATTGAAGCACAAGAGGAAGCTTCATAAAGCAATGACCTTCCTGTTGTATTTTGTAACTCAATTAATTCAGGCAGGTGCTCTGACAGCATTTTTTTGCTGGCACTAACCACATCTTTGCCGTTTTTTAAAGCAGTTGTTACAATTTCATAGCCAACAAAACTGTCGTTTATTACTTCAACAACTACATTGATTTCTGGGTCATTTAGTATGTCGTCCATCTCTGTCATAAAAAGCTCTGACGGAGCATTCCTCTTTTTGTAAATATTTTTTATGCATACTTTCTTAATAGTTGCTTTTAGGGAAGGTGTTTGCTTTAATACTTTGTAAAGACCTTCGCCTACAACGCCAAAACCGAATAACCCAATTACCAATTGTTTTTCTGATCCCATTTTTTATTTTTTTTCTATAAAATTTTCTAATAAAGTTGTAATAGTATTGTCTTCCAGTAAAAACCCATCATGCCCATAAATGGATTCAATCACTTCAAGTTTTGCACCTGGAACATGTGCCGCTAGAAATTGTTGTTCATTTACAGGAAATAAGAGGTCTGATGTTATGCCTATCACCAAACATTTTGACTTGATTCTTTGTAAAAGCTCTTCTGCTTCAAACAAACCCCGTCCCAAATGATGAGAATCCAATGATTTGGACAACATATAATAGCTGTAAGCATTGAATCGCTTGCCTAGTTTTTCACCTTGATATCGTTGATAAGATTCGCTTTTGAAATGCTCAATAGATTCTTTCGAGTCTTGTTGCGTTTTTTCATAAGTATCATAGCTCCTATAACTCAGCAAAGCTACTGCCCTGGCTACTTTCATGCCTTCCATTCCACCATCTGGGCGGTTTTCATACCAACTTGGATCTGCTTCAATACACATCCTTTGAGACGCATTAAATGCCCTGCCCCAAGGTGATTGAAATGCATTGGTTGAAATAGGCACGATATGTTTAAACAATTCAGGTAACATCGCCGCCCAAGCAATAAGCTGCTGTCCACCCAATGAACTGCCTATTCCTAAAAAAATTTCTTCAATGCCAAGGTGCTTTCTTAAAATTTCATATCCCTTAGCCATATCTAAAGGTGTAAAAAAGGGGAAGCTCCTGTAGTATGGCTCGTTTGTTTTCGGATCAATATCTAAAGGCCCCACACTACCATAACAACTGCCTGGTGTATTAACACAGATAATGAAGTATTTTTCCGGATCAAAAAACTTTCCTTCCCCCACCATCCCTGGCCACCACTCTGCTGGATTGCTGTTGGCGGTCATGGCTTGAAATATCCACACAACATTGTCTTTTGCATCAGAAATTTTTCCAATTGTGGTATAGGTAAGGTGGAAGCCTTGTATGCTTCTGCCCGACTCAAGCGAAAATTCGCCTTTGTAATTAAATCTATGTTTTTTACTATCCATATTATTCTACACTTGTTCAAAAAAACAAAAAAAAAGCCCACCTGAAGTCAGATGAGCTTTCACTATGATTTGTAATTTTATATCAAGCGAGAGATCTGACTTATCTGTCTCCACTAATGTGGAGCTGGATTTGACACCTTATTACGCATGACCGTAACAGGTTGTCAAGGCTTCATCGGGCCAATTCCCTCTGCCTTTCTAGATAAGATTACGAAAGAACTTTTACGAAGTTAAATAAATAACTCAAAAATTCAAGGGTTTCATGCATAAAATCAATTTGTTGAACCTTATCCGTGATTGTGGGTTATTTTTGTAGTGTATTTTGTGACTCAACATGTAAAAATAGGTCAGTTTTTGGCAAATAGATTGTTGCAATTGGCCTATAAAAAATTCTTGGGACTTAGCATATTGAGGAACAGAAAAAGTAAAAATTATGAAGCAAAAAAAAATATCCCAATCAGAAGACGTCATTGAGGTGATTGGAGCTAGGGCCCATAACCTCAAAAATATTGATATTAATATTCCCAAGAATAAGTTGGTTGTAATAACTGGCATCAGTGGTAGTGGAAAATCTTCACTGGCCTTTGATACCATTTATGCAGAGGGGCATCGACGATACATGGAAACATTTGGAACCTATGCCCGGCAGTTTATGGGTGAAATGGAAAGGCCTGATGTTGATAAAATCAGTGGACTGTCTCCAGTTATCTCTATTGAACAAAAAACAACCAATAGAAATCCACGGTCTACTGTGGGAACTGTTACAGAAGTATATGATTTCTTACGCCTGCTTTATGCGCGGGCAGGGGATGCCTATTCGATGCATACAGGCAAAAAAATGGTGAAGTTTACCGATGAAGAAATTGTGGCGGACCTATTTGGAAAATTAAATAATAAAAAAATAACCCTACTAGCCCCGGTTGTTAGGGGAAGAAAAGGACATTATCGTGAGCTCTTTGAGGAAATCAGAAAAAAGGGATTTGTAAAAGTAAGGGTTGATGGTGAACTAAAGGACTTGGTTCCTAAAATGCAGGTTGATAGGTATAAAGTGCATGACATTGAAATTGTGGTTGACAGGCTTGCAGTTTCAGAAGACATGAGGATTCGCATTGGGCAAAGCATCAGGCAAGCACTTCAAATTGGTAAAGACTTGGTTTTCATTTTGGTGAACGATGAACAAAAAGTTGTTCAATATAGCAAAAAGTTGATGTGCGCTGAAACTGGTTTGTCTTATGAAGAACCCTCTCCAAACAGCTTCTCATTTAATTCACCTTATGGCGCTTGTCCTACCTGCAAGGGATTGGGTGAACAACATGCTATCAATATTGACAGTATCATTCCAGATAGAAATTTGTCAATTGAAAATGGCGCCTTGGCTCCTTTGTCTGACAACCAAGACGGCTATTTTTACAAAATGATCGAAACGCTGGCCAAAAAAAATAAATTCAGCCTTAAAACGCCCATTGGTGAGTTGCCTCAGAACATCCTTAATTTGATTTTATTTGGCAATGAAGATGGCATCTTAAATGAATTTGACGAAGAAATTGTTGCTAAAGATAAAGATGATAAAACGTTTGAAGGTTTAGCCCGTATGATTATGCGCTGGTTTTCAGACAGCTCAAGTGATGCCGTACGAGATTGGGCTGAGAAGTTTATGTCGTTAAAACCATGCTCTAGTTGTCATGGCGCCCGACTCAAAAACGACAGTTTATGGTTTAAAGTTGATGGTCAAGATATTGCATCACTTTCTTCCATGAACCTCATTAAATTGAATGATTGGTTCTCTAATTTGGAAAAACGGCTCGACAAAAAGCAGCAGCAAATTGCAAAAGATATTTTAAAGGAAATCAGAAGCAGGCTAGGCTTTTTGCTCGATGTTGGATTGGGATATCTTTCTTTGGGAAGACCCTCTAGAACCCTCAGTGGAGGAGAGTCTCAGCGGATCAGGTTGGCAACTCAAATAGGCTCTAAACTACAAGGGATTACCTATATTTTAGATGAACCTTCCATCGGATTGCATCAGCGAGACAATCAGCAGTTGATTGGCGCACTTAAAAATTTGCGTGATATTGGCAACAGTGTATTGGTTGTAGAGCATGATAAAGACATCATGCTTGCGGCTGATTATTTGATTGATATAGGTCCAAAAGCTGGCATTCATGGTGGTAATATTGTTGCACAAGGAACACCTGAAGAAGTATGCAACACAAATACAGAAACAGCTGGGTACCTGAAGAATGAAAAAAAGATTGATATTCCCGAGGAAAGAAGAAAAGGAAATGATAAATATCTTTCGTTGATCGGTGCATCAGGGAATAACCTCAAAGGTGCTGATCTTCATATCCCATTGGGCACATTTGTTGTAGTTAGTGGCGTTAGTGGCAGTGGGAAATCAACACTGATAACCGAAACGCTTTATCCTCTTTTGAACAAACATTGTTACAATTCAAAAGCAGAGCCCATGCCTTACAACAAAATTGAAGGTTTGGAGCATATCGACAAAGTCATTGAAATTGACCAATCCCCCATAGGCAGAACGCCACGAAGCAATCCTGCTACCTACTGTAATTTTTTTACTGAGATCAGGCAACTTTATGCATCTGTTCCAGAAGCAAAAATCAGGGGATACAACGCAGGAAGATTTTCTTTCAATGTAAAAGTGGGACGATGTGAATTGTGTGAAGGGGGAGGTCTTCGGGTAATTGAGATGAATTTTCTTCCAGACGTTTACATCCATTGTGAAAAATGCAATGGAAAACGCTATAACAGGGAGACATTGGAAATTCGATACAAAGGGAAGTCTATCAGCGATGTTCTCAATATGACCGTTGAAGAGGCTGTAGAATTCTTCCAGCATATCCCTTATCTATATCGAAAAATTAAGGTTTTGCAAGAAGTGGGATTGGGCTATATTACCTTAGGGCAATCGGCTGTAACATTGAGTGGTGGAGAAGCCCAGCGGGTTAAGCTGGCTACAGAACTGGCAAAAAAAGATACCGGTAAAACATTTTATATCCTCGATGAACCCACCACCGGATTGCATTTTCAAGACATTCGATTGTTGTTGTCAGTCCTCAATAAATTGGTGAACAGAGGCAATACCGTGTTGGTAATCGAGCACAACCTTGATGTTGTTAAAGTTGCAGACTACATCATTGATTTAGGACCAGAAGGTGGTGATGGTGGGGGAACAATTCTTTACCAAGGAGATCCTGAGGGACTACTTAAAGTAGAGGGGAGTCATACTGCTAAGTTCTTAAAATTAGAATTAAAATAAATGGGCATGGAAAGAATTATCATTGATATGGATGAAGTTATTGCTGATCCAATGGGAGCGATGGTAACTTGGTATGAAAAAAATCATCCCCAGAAAGTTAATTTCGACAACATAAAAGAAGGTTCTTGGGTGAGGGGTTTTCCCGAAGAACATCGTCAGCTCGTGTTGGATAAGCTCCATGGTCCTGGTTTTTTTCGTGACCTTCCAGTAATGGAGGATGCCGTTGATGTGCTGAAAGAAATGAATACCCGGTATGAAATATTTATCGTATCGGCAGCCGTGGAATTCCCAAATTCGCTAAAAGAAAAACACGATTGGTTGTTGGAATATTTTCCATATTTCACTTGGCGGCAGTTGGTACTGTGTGGAGATAAGCGGATGATCAGCGGAGATTATATGATTGATGATCATTTGAAGAATCTTGTTCACTTTAAAGGAAAACAATTGTTGTATACCGCTTTTCACAACAGAGAAGTTGAAGGTTATACTAGGCTGAACAATTGGAAAGAAGCAGCGGATCTCTTTTTAAAATAAAAAACAAGCCACGGAGAGGTTAATTTGGTTGCAATTTGTTTTCACAGTATTGCAGTTTAAATAATCTTCCATGACTTGTTAGTGCGTTATAGGAAATAAGCTCCTATAAAGCGGTAAGGGTACAGATCAAACAAATAACTATAATTATATTTTAGGGCAGCGAATACTTCCAGTGCCTCTAGTTCTTTTTTCTTTTGATTTGGATTCGGTTTGTAGCCGAATACTTACTTTAACTGATGAAGAGTAATATGCGTCGTTGTTTGTAGCTGTTCCTCTTTTTGCGCCAATCCCAAATCCTGGTCTGTAGTTTCCACCATTTGCGAAAGCAGATTTATTGGCCATTTGAACAGCTTTTGCTGCTAGATCACTACTTTGTCCGAAATATGCATAAAAATCTTCGTTAGCAATGTAATCTGTGCTTACATCATCAATGTAGTCTGTAAATGTTTTTCGGTTTACAATTTCAAAGGAAACTGCGAAGTCCTGCGTTACAAAATATTTTATGCCAATTCCATAAGGAATATTTATTTCGGTTAAGTTATATTCTTTTTTGTCAGGATGATTTGGCATTCCTTGTCCCTCAGTTCTCAAAGGTTTGAGGTCTGTCCATTCCTTGCTGCCGTCATTTTTTATAAATTGTGCTTGCGGTTTGAATTGAAAAACACCTATACCCAACAGTGCATATGGCCTTACTTTATATATTACATCATTAGCATCATATTCTAACAAGGCTGTAGGATAGATTTCTGCAGATAAATATGCTTCTTTAATGGCTGATCTAAAATGTTGATTTCTTGCTTTTCGAGCCTCCTCTAATCCACCCTTTCCATTGATAAGGCTGTCTGCCGCATCAACTCTCCCAATAGAAGCTGAGATTTTGATATTCAGAAATTCAAAAGGGCTGAAACCAATGTAAGCTCCAGACATGAAACGAGTCAAAGAAATCATATTGTCTTTTAGGAATGATCCTCCTTTGCCAGAATTTCCTCCAAGATCACCAAGGAAATTTGATGGTCCGTACATAAAACCGTATTCTAATTTAACCTGGGCAGAAAGATTACTCTGCTGCAGAAGAAGTAAAATAACAACGATTGAAAATGCCTTTTTGAGGCTGTTTAATTTGGTTTTCATAATTGGGGTATTAGGATTCGTGGACATACAGATAACGGCACTTTAACATAAATATTATGTTAAAAGTGCCGTTATTCGCTAAAAACGTATAAAAATGGAAGCTAATTAAGTATTTCTACTAAGATTGAATCATTTTTATATGTGGGATTTCATCCTCCATATAAACTTCACTGCACTGAATAAAGCCAAGGTCCTCGTAAAATTTTTTGAGGTATAATTGAGCCCCAATCATGATGGGTTGTACTCCAAAAAGGGTGTATGAATTTGAAATGGCAGTTTTCATCAATTCTATGCCGGCTCCATTTCTTCTGAACGAAGGCGATGTTACAACCCTGCCAATTGATGGCTCAGGATATGAAAGTCCTGGGGGTAGAATGCGCACATAGGCAATCAAAGATGCTCCGATGCGGCCTTGAAGATGATAGGATTCTTGGTCTTTGTTATCCATATCTAAAAAAACACAATTTTGTTCAACCACAAAAACTTCACTGCGCAATCCTAAAATTTCATAGACCTCAATGCCTGTGAGTTCTTCAAATTTTTTTAGTTGCCAAGTGATTTCTTGCGTCATACTTCTTCAATTTATGCTTGCAAAAATACATCTTTCTGCATTCTTCATTTTTCATTCTTCATTTTTCTGTTCTGTCTCTGAATGCATTAATTTTGATGACATCGCATACCTATCCTCTATATTATCAAACCCAATCGAATACCTCAAAGGGGTAGGTCCCCTTCGTGCTGATTTATTGAAAAAGGAACTACAGATTTTTTGTTTTGGCGACTTACTCACGCATTTTCCATTTAGGCATCTTGACAGAACCACTGTACAGCCAATTGGACAAATAACGCCTCAAATGGATCATGTGCAAGTAAAAGGAATATTGCTATCGATGGAATTAATGGGTGAAAAAAGGGGGCGCAGATTGGTGGCGCAGTTGCGCGATAGAACTGGTATCATTGAGCTAACTTGGTTTCAGGGTATTACTTGGGTACAAAAAGCGATTGTTGTTGGACAAGAATATTTGGTGTTTGGGAAATTGGGTTTTTTTCTTGGAAAACCACAAATAACCCATCCTGAGCTAGAATCGACTCAAGAAGCTAATGCAGAAGGCAGGAGTTTTTTGGAACCCATTTACAATGTAACAGAAAAACTCAAGGTCCGTGGATTGAATGGGAGATCAATCGCCAAGTTAACACAACAACTTTTTTTATTAATAAGTGAAAAAGATATTGCAGAAAACCTTCCATCAGATATTCTTTTAAAAGAAAATTTGATGTCACGCTGGCTTGCGTATTCTTTTATACACTTTCCAACTTCTACAATTCAGAAAGAACAAGCCATTGCCCGATTGAAGTTTGAAGAATTTTTTGTTGCACAACTGCGGCTAGGAATGTTGCGTTCTGCTCGGCACAGGTTTTCAAGAGGCATTGTTTTCCCAAAGGTTGGGAGTTTTTTTAATGACTTTTACCATAAATACTTGGCCTTCCCATTAACAGGTGCCCAAAAACGCGTGTTAAAAGAAATTCGGCAAGACATGGGTTCTGGTAAGCAAATGAATAGATTGCTTCAAGGGGATGTAGGAAGTGGTAAAACAATCGTAGCCTTTATGTCGATGCTCATTGCAATCGACAACGGATACCAGGCTTGCATCATGGCACCTACTGAAATTTTAGCAAAGCAGCATTTGGAAAATTTTGTGTCGATGTTGGCCCCACTGGGTGTTGAAACAGCTTTGCTAACAGGATCAACTAAGGCTGCTGCAAAAAAGAAATTGCTTCAAGGCATTCTCGATGGAACAATACAGATTGTTATTGGCACGCATGCATTAATCGAAGAAACGGTTCAGTTTAAAAACCTAGGATTAGCCGTGATTGATGAGCAACATAAATTTGGGGTAGCACAACGGGCCAAGCTTTGGCAGAAAAGCAATATACCGCCTCATGTGTTAGTTATGACGGCTACTCCAATCCCAAGAACATTGGCCATGACTGCTTATGGAGATTTAGATTACAGTGTAATAGATGAACTCCCCCCCGGTAGAAAACCTATTCAAACTGTTCACCGTTTAGATGATGCAAGACCCCAAGTGATGGATTTTATCAGGACTGAAATCAATCTAGGACGTCAAGTGTATTTTATATTTCCATTGATAGAAGAGAGTGAAAAAATGCAGTATGAAGATTTGATGAAGGGATACGAAAATGTTAAAGCATGGTTTCCTGAACCTCAATTTTGGATCAGCATGGTTCATGGCAGGATGACAGCTGAGCAAAAAGAAGTTAATATGCAGCGATTTGTAACAAAGGAAACTCAAATAATGGTTGGAACAACGGTTATTGAAGTTGGTGTAAATGTTCCCAATGCTTCCGTGATGGTCATTGAAAGTGCAGAGAAATTCGGATTAAGTCAATTGCATCAGCTTAGAGGAAGGGTAGGACGTGGTAGCGAAAAAAGCTATTGCATTCTTTTGTCTGGCAGTAAAGTTGGAAGAGAAGCGAAAGACCGGCTTTCTGTAATGTGTGCAACAAATGACGGGTTTAAAATTGCAGAAAAAGACCTAGAAATTAGAGGGCCCGGCGATATTCAAGGAACCAGACAAAGCGGTGCTTTGAATTTTAAACTCGCCAATATTGTGGATGATCGTGGAATTTTGGAGCGGGCAAAGTTTTATGTCGATAATTTATTGCAGTCCGATCCTGATTTTATTCAAATGGAAAACGCTTGTTTAAAGAGCTTTTTGCAGGCTGATCAAAGTAAAACAGCTTGGGGAAAAATTTCTTAGAACATATAAGTTTTAAAAAATATTTTTTGGACATCCGGTTGCGCCACTTTTACTTCGTAAAATACTTTCAGTGCCAGTATTAGCTCCAAAACGGTACGTTACTTTAATAGTGGATGAATAATAATAATCATTGTATTTCGGAGAACCTCTTAGTTCACCTACATCATACCCGGATGAATGATTGCCTCCATTTTTAAAAGCCGGCTTGTTTGCCATTTGTGCTGCTATTGGTGCAATCGGAGATGTGAGGCCAAAGAATGTATAAAAGTCTTGGTTGTCAATGTATCTAGTACTTACATCATCTAGATAGTCCGTTTTTGTTTTTCTATTTAACATTTCAAAGCCTATTGACAACCTGTACGAAATGAAATATTTTAAACCTATTCCAAATGGAATATTTGTTTGATTTAAACTGTACTCTTTTCTGTCTGGGTGATTGGGCATGCCTTGTCCTTCTGTTCTCAATGGTTTTAAGTCAATCCATTGTTCTGTGCCATCTGGAGATAGATACAATCCTTTTGGATTGAAATGAAACCCACCAAAACCCAGCAATAGATATGGCCTGAATTTTCCCTTAACCTCCGATGGATTGTTGCTAAACAATACGGTTGGGTATATTTCAGCTAAAAGTGCTAACTCCAAAATGGATGACTTGAAATGTTGATCTCTTGTTTTTTTTGCAACGATTGAAGGACTTGTACCAACTAGCCAACTGTCCGATGCTTGAATTGCGCCTAAAGTTGCCGATGCCCTTAGTGTGATGAATTCTGCTGGAATATAACCTATGTGAAAGCTTGCTGTTGGATTTGATTTTGAAGTTTTATTATTAAGGATTGAGGCCCCAGAACCAATGTCTCCTTCATAATTCATAGTACCTAAAGAAAAACCGTACTCAAATTTGTATTGTCCGAAAAGATTTTCAGTTGTGAATGTAAAAATAAAAAAAAGAGAGACTGAAAAAAAAATGAATTTCTTATTATTTAAGGAAAGTAAAGTGTTCATGAACATGATTCTAATATTTAGGATATGGATTCTTTCAAATTGAGAACTGTTAATTCTTTATAAAAATACACCAAACTTTAATTCTGTGAACATTATTAAAATGCTGAAATTGTAAAAAAATACTAAAGTTTTATGTTGATTCCTAAACATCAAAACCTTTGGACAATAAGATTGTCAAACAAAATTAAAGTATTAAAACATTTGTATAGGCACTAAAAATTCGTCAATTAATTACCAAAAAAAATATTAATTAAACAAAATCATATAAGTTGAAATTATTAACAATACCTATAAGGTTAAATTCATACATTTAAATCATTTTATAATACATGAAAAATCGGTTCTCATTACTGGTGCTTTCTTTCTTATTTGTCCAAGCCCCCATGCTTTCGGCACAGTCATTTTATTCCATAGATTTTATAGAAAACAAGGGACAATGGAAAGCGGATTTTCAGTATAAAAGTACCATCGGTAACGGTTCTGTTTTTATTCAAAGTCAGGGATACACCATTTTGAAAAATAACCCAGCTGATTACAATTCAGTATTGGAATACATGCATGGCCATACCAAGCATATAAAAGCTCCTGTTGAGATTACTGCAGGCATGGAAAATGGGAAAGATCATCAGGCTTACCCAGAAACCCCCATATTAAAATCACATGCCTATACTGTATTTTTCAAGGGGAGTAACGCAAAAGCAAATTTTCAGCAAGAAAAATTTACTGGAGAATCCGCTAATTATTTTTTAGGTGATGATCCCAAAAGATGGCAAACGGACGTAAAAAGTTTTGGAAGCATCATTCAAAAAGATTTATATACTGGAATTGATATCCGTTATTATTCAAGTGGAGATAAAATGAAATATGACATTACCGTAAAGCCCGGCGCTGATCCTGCTAGAATTGTAATGCAGTACGATGGTGTTGATAAATTATCCCTTCGTGATGGTCATCTAATCATTAGTACCTCAGTAGGTGAGTCGAAAGAACTTCCCCCTTATGCTTATCAAATTATCGGGGGCTTAAAAAAGGTAGTAGAATGCCGGTATGAATTAAAAGGAAGTTCTGTGCAATTTAACGTCAAAGGGTACGATAAGTCAGCCCCTTTGGTTATAGACCCAATTTTAGTTTTTTCAACGTATACAGGCGGTAGGGCAAGCAATTGGGGATTCACTGCCGCACCTGGTCCGGATGGAAGTCTATACTCAGGGGGCATCGCATTTGGATCTGGTTTCCCAATTACAATTGGGGCCTTTCAGTCAAGTTTTAGCGGCGGTGTTGGTCAGGGTAGTATCAGTGGTATTGATGTTTCCCTCACTCGATTCAGTCCAGATGGTCGCTCACGAATTTTTTCTACTTATTTGGGTGGTTCTGGTGATGAATTTCCTCACAGCATTTTTGTTGATCCGGCTGGTAACCCTGTAATTCTTGGACGAACAACTTCTACGAATTTCCCAACACAAAACAATAATAGAATTGGACCATTAGGGAGTACTGATATTTTTGTGACCAAGCTATCTGCTGATGGAAAAAGTATGTTGGGTGGTGTTTTGGTTGGTGGTCGCGGAATTGATGGTGCTAATATCGACCCTAGTATTAGTCCAGGCCCTAAGTCTACACTCTATAATTATGGCGACAATGCTCGAAGTGAAGTTATTTTAGATAAATCAAACAATGTCTATATTGCCTCTTCTACTCAATCGAACGACTTTCCATTAAAGAATTCTTTTCAAAATTATGGTGGACTTCAAGATGGTGTTGTGATGAAGTTTTCACCTGATTTATCTACTTTGTTTTTTAGTTCATATATGGGAGGGGATGATGATGATGCCTCCTTTGTACTTGCATTGAATCCTTTAAACAATGACATATATGTTGGAGGAGCAACACGCAGTTCTAATTTCCAAGGAAATAAATCGGGCACGATCGGACCAACATTTAAAGGAGATATTGATGGATTTGTTTCAGTGATTAACAACAATGGGGTGCCAATTAGAAGTACCTTTTTAGGAACTAATGCAATTGATATTGTATATGGTATTCAATTTGATGCCAAAGGATTTCCTTATGTTATGGGAATTAGTTTAGGTGCATGGCCAGTTAAGAATGCTGTTTATAACGACCCAGGTTCAAAGCAGTTTATTTCAAAACTTAAGCCAGATCTTTCCGATTATATATATTCTACCGTTTATGGAACAGGTGCTTCACTGCCCAATATTTCTCCAGTGGCATTTTTAGTCGATCGCTGTGAGAATGTTTATGTG
>CANLED010000026.1 GCA_947489175.1 Chitinophagaceae bacterium
CAGTTGATTTGTCAATTGGATACAGTGAAACAAAAAAGAATGTTGCCATCAAAGAAGCCATTAATAAACTCAATCAATTTGATGCAAAAAAACTTACAGCTGTTGTTGCTTCTCATAAAAAGTGGTGGAATGATTTTTTCCAACAAAGCTTTATTTCCATCCCAGATAAAAAAATTGAGTCATATTATTGGCTGCAGTTGTATAAACTTGGTTCCGCAACCCGCGAAAATAAATCGATGATCGACCTTATGGGACCTTGGTTTTACAGCGGTACAGGATGGCCAGGAATTTGGTGGAACCTCAATACACAGCTTACTTATTCGTCCATGTTTACTTCTAACCATAGCGAATTGTCAAAGCCTTTATTCAACCTGCTCAATAAAAATCAACAGCAGCTCATCAACAACGTTCCTGAGGAATGGCGAAACGATGCTGCTGCCATCAGCAGGATCACCAGCTATGACCTGTATTCTCCAATGGCGCAGTTCGCTTTGAACCGCGGAAAAGAAACCTTCGAGCCGGGTAACCTGGTATGGACCTTGCTTTACTACTATAAGTTTTATCAATACAGCGGTGATGAAGCTGAAATGAAGGACAAGATATTTCCTTTGTTGAAACGTTCTGTTAACTACCTCATGCATCTTCTTTATAAAGATGAAAAAGGAACATTTCATCTTGTGCGTTCACTGTCTCCTGAATACGGTGCTGCTGATGACGTACATTATTCTTTGTCTGGATTGATGTGGGGACTTAACACCTTGATTCAAACCAATAAAACATTGAAATTAAACGACCCAGATGATGCCAAATGGAATTCAGTTTTACAACATTTAGCACCCTTGCCTACCGATAAAAACGGCTACATGATTGGCAAGGATGTCCCTTTTGCTTTGTCTCATCGGCATTATGCGCACCTATTTGCCATATATCCTTACAGACTGCTTGACATCAATGATACCAATCAAAAAAACTTGGCTTCAAAATCGCTTGAGCATTGGTTGTCGTTGCCAAAAAAACACAGAGGGTATTCCTTGACAGGCGCTTCTTCCATGTACTCATTTTTGGGTGATGGTGAAAATGCACTTAAATACCTGAATGATTTTTTGGCGAAAAATGACAAGCCAAGCGGACTTTATGGAGAAGGTGGTGGTCCTTGTTTTGAAACCCCTATGTCGTTTGCCACCAGTCTGCTCGAAATGTTGATTCAGAGCGATGATGGGTTGATTAAAATAATGCCAGCCATCCCGCCTTCGTGGAATGAAATTTCATTTTCCAAACTTGGCGCTGAAGGTGCTTTTTTAGTTGATGCCAGTCGTCAAAAAGGGAAGCTCCAAGAGGTGAAAATAAAAAGCCTGAAAGGACATAGTTGTTTGTTAGAAGTTGAAGCAGATGATTATGTATTAACTTCCTCCTTAAGAGGAACAATCAATCCGTTAATAGAGTCACGCAATAACAAAACCATCATCAGCTTTGAA
Source organism: Chitinophagaceae bacterium (assembly GCA_947489175.1). Lineage (GTDB taxonomy): Bacteria > Bacteroidota > Bacteroidia > Chitinophagales > Chitinophagaceae > Pollutibacter. Next base: position 1,476 of record CANLED010000026.1, read on the forward strand.
ACCAAGGCGGGGGAGTCTTTTCAACTCAAACGAAAGGGAATAATCAATTTCGAGAATCATGTTGTTGACTTCAAAGAAGGAATCTATTTTAGAGGATTAAAAAGAGCTCGATAGTCTATCCTGAAAATAAATCAATATTTATGCCGTGATGTACATTAACAAAATCTTTGAAATGATTTTATGGCTAAATTTTATTTTTCAGTAACTTTTCAGTCCAATTTGATACCCTTCATGAAAAAATTCAATTCTCTTTTCATTTTTCTCTTTTCATTTTTCTCTACTTATATCTCTTTCGCTCAACCCATCAACCCGAAAGAATGGAGTGATTACATGCAACATAACCGACTTTATTGGGATAGTTTGGGAACTGATTTTTATGATGGAATCATAGCCGGGAATGGGCATATTGGCGTGAATATGTATAGAGAAGGAAGAAATGCCATTAGGTTTGATGTGGGCAGGACAGATGTAACGGATCAGCGGCCGCATTACCCAGACAGCATGTTTACGCAGCAACTGGTTTCACACCCCCGTTTGCCAATTGGAAGAATGGTGATTAGAACCGAAGGCAGAATTTTAGGGGCATCAATTTATTTAGACATTTACAACGCAGAAGCACGTGGTACCATCAAAACCACCAAAGGAACTATCGAGGTATATTTTACGGTCCCTTCCGGTGAAGAGGTTATCCATATTGAAGCTAACGAACTAAAAAGCAGTGAAAAATTATTGTGTGAATGGATAGGAGCAGAGGCCATGACGCCAAGAATCAGTTTTGGTTCCGTAAAGGCTCAAACTTATAACTATAAACCCAATCCACATTTCATCATAAAAGACACCCTTGGATATGGTGTATGCTACCAGCCCCTTTTGTTTGATGGAGAATATGCCAGTGTTTATCGACATTCCATTGGGAATAAAATTCATTCCATTGATATCTCAATAGGATACAGCGCCACAAAAAAGGGAGTCGCAGTTAAGGAAGCATTGGGCAATTTAAAGCAGTTTTATTCCAAACCATACGCAACCGTGTTGGCTTCCCACAAAAAATGGTGGAACAATTATTTCCAACAAAGTTTTATTTCTATTCCAGACAAAAACATTGAATCCTATTATTGGCTGCAGTTGTATAAGCTGGGATCCGCTACCAGGGCGGATAAGCCGATGATAGACCTGATGGGACCATGGTTCACCAGCAAAACTCCTTGGCCTGGTATTTGGTGGAACCTCAATACACAGCTTACCTATTCTCCTTTGTTTGCATCAAATCACCTCGAACTCACAAAACCTCTTTTTGATTTAATCAATAAGAACAAGCAGAACCTCATCAACAATGTGCCTCTAGCATGGCGAAAAGATGCCGCCGCCATTGGTAGAATCAGCACCTTCGACCTTATTGCTCCCCTCAACCAACACGACCTTAGGAAAGGGCAATTTGAGCCAGGTGACCTGATTTGGGTGATGCTCTACTATTACAAATATTATCAATACAGTGGTGATTTGGCTGAGCTAAAAGACAGGATTTTTCCGTTGATGAAACGTTCAGTCAATTACCTCATCCACTTGCTTGAAAAGGATGCATCTGGCGTATATCACTTGCCTAAATCGCATTCACCAGAGTTTGCTGATGCGGAAGATGCACACTACTCTTTGGCGGGGTTAATTTGGGGACTACAAACCCTTATCAAAACAAATGAAATTCTGAAATTGAACGATGCTGAGAAAAGCAATTGGACAACCATATTGCAGCAATTAACGCCCTTGCATACCAATGAAACAGGTTTTATGCTGGGTAAGGATGTTGCCTTAACTGCATCGCATCGGCATTATTCGCACTTGATGGCGATTTATCCATATCGTTTGCTAAACATGAACGACCCTGCACACAGAAAGATGTCAATCAAATCGATTGAACATTGGCAATCCATGCCAACCGCCCTCGCCGGCTACTCTTATACTGGTGCTTCTGCCATGTATTCTCTCTTAGGTGATGGAAACAACGCATACGATTATCTCAATAAGTACATCAAAAGACATGCCCAACCTGGTGGATTGTATGCAGAGGCTGGTCCCTGTTTTGAAACACCAATGGCTTTTGCCACAAGCCTGCTTGAAATGTTGATACAGAGTGATGATGGCTTTATTAAAATACTGCCAGCAGTACCTGCAGATTGGAAAGAAATTTCTTTCAGCAAGCTAGGGACTGAAGGCGCTTTTTTAGTGGATGCCATAAGGTATCAGGGAAAACTTCAAGAAGTAAAAGTAAAAAGCCTCAAGGGAAATCCTTGTACGCTTGAAGTTGAAGCAGGGAATGAATATTTACTTACGTCTACCACCCGCGGATTGGTTATTCCAACTACAATTGATGAACAAACGAGGACATTGATAAGTTTTGAAACAGTGCCTGGAGAAACATTGACCTTGATCAGAAAAGGAGCGCCTGCTGCAAAAGACTTATTGGTGCATTTCAAAGAAAATAAATATTATTGGGGACTAAATTCAAAAACCGAAAAAGGGAATTAGCTATCCCCAAACAATAAAAAACAATATCTCAGTTATTGTGCAAAAAAATATTACATCAATTGAAATCATTGCTTTTTAATGCAGCTTCAATCGTTTTAATTTCAGATATTTGTTTTCATGAATAAATGGATTTTACATACAGTCTTGCTTGCTTTGGTATCAGGAATGTCTTGCAACCAAAACAATGATGTTGCTGAAACTGACCGCAAGAGAAAAGAGGATAGTCTTCTTCACTGTGCAGAAAACTTGCCAGCACGCTTTGGGAAAGTATCACCTGATTCTACAAATAATATCAAGGCAGGCACCGCGTCTCATGATGGTATGGTGTGGATTGATGCTGGTGAATACATGATGGGAGCTGATGATGAAGAAGGTCGGCAGGATGAGTACCCTGAGCATAAAGTAAAAATCAGTGGATTTTGGATGGATGCCACAGAAGTAACCAACGCACAATTTGAGAAGTTTGTTGCAGCAACTGGATACGTTACAACAGCCGAAATAAAACCCGATTGGAATGAATTGAAAAAGCAGTTGCCCGCAGGAACGCCAAAGCCTTCTGATGATGTTTTGGTAGCGTCTTCGCTGGTATTTCAAGAGCAACCCGCTGGTACAGGATTGGAGAATCCTGGTGCTTGGTGGTCGTGGGAAAAAGGAGCTGATTGGAAACATCCCCAAGGTGCGGGGAGCAACATCAAGGGAAAAGAAAATCACCCTGTTGTGCATGTTTCATGGGATGATGCAATGGCATATTGTAAATGGGCTGGAAAGCGTTTACCTACTGAAGCCGAATGGGAATTTGCAGCCAGTGGGGGTGTAAATGGCAAGTATCCTTGGGGAAATGAAGAAATAGAAAAAGGCAATCCAAAGGCAAATACCTGGCAGGGAGTATTCCCAAGCATGAATACAGGTTGGGATAGGTTTAAAGCATCTTCTGCTGTTAAAACTTTTAAACCTAACGGATATGGTTTGTATGACATGGCCGGCAATGTATGGGAATGGTGCTCAGATTGGTATCGTGGAGATTATTATGAAACTATAAAAGATATTGTCTCAACAAATCCACAAGGGCCTTCAACCAGCTACGATCCTGATGAACCTACCGTATCTAAAAAAGTTGTAAGGGGAGGATCTTTCTTGTGCAATGCTTCATATTGTAAAGGATACCGCGTTAATGCTCGTATGAAAACAGCTACTGATACAGGTTTGGAGCATACTGGATTTAGGTGTGTTGTGAATTAATGCTCCAATGGATAAAAGTTGTTTAGCCACATATTGCCAGAGGGACTTTCAATTCTTTTGATGAATTGCAAACTGAATAATTCTTCTAGAACCTTCAATGATTTGTCTTCATCCTCATCTCTTAAAAATGAGAATTCTTTGGTAGACATGGTTTGATATTCATTGAAAAGGGACTTAGGAGTAGCATCAAAAGCCGATTTTTCAATACTAGGATCTAGCTGTTGCATGATTTCTTCAAAGCTTTCATATGGCTGAAATCCATTTAGTATTAGTTGAACACCTTCTCTGTTTGAAAAAAATAAAGTCGGAAGCATTTTAATTTCCAACGAATCGGATAGTCTTAGATCTTCCCTGAACATTTCTTGAGCCCTTCCGTCAATGTCTCGCATCAACCGTGCTACATCTAATCCCGATTCAAATGCTGCTTGGCGCAGGTACTCTTTTTTTATGATATTTTTTTTCTCTAAAAATACCATCTCCCTGATTCTTCGGAGAAAAATAACGGCCTTGCCTGTATCTTGTAATTGAGCTGCTTTGAAGGCAATAGAAGGCGGATATGAAGAAGGCAGTGGGTCCTCTAACCAAACACTTTTATTTAAAGGCATCCCAAACAAAGAGCAAACCTCATCCCAATGTGCTGCAACTTCACTGGGTTTGGTAATGCCAAATCTGTTGAAATTTTCCCATGAGGGCAGCAATCCCCCCATTTTATATTCAATAGAAACATTATCGGCATATTCTAATTGAAGTTTTCTTAACTGAGGCTGAATGATCCAGCAGGTAGAACAAATTGGATCTGTAAAATATAAGATGCTGATTCCCTTTTGATTCGTGTTTGATTCTATTCGCTTTCTTTGATTTGAAATGAGGGGAACCACCTTTTCATCAATATTCTTTGAGGTAGGATTTAAAAAATCGCCTTTAACATCACGCCCTATCTGAATTTGTTGGGCTACAACTTCAGCACGAAGGGAATAGAATCGTTCAAATGCTTTTGTATAATTTTCGTCCTCTTCTAGACACCTGGAAAGAATATGTGCATCAACCAACGCACCGGTTGTACCTGCACTGCTAAATGGAAGGGCCAAATGTGCGGCATCTCCTATCAACACAATGTTTTCTACATGAAAAGAAGGCAATAAATCAAAATCTCTTGTATGCCAGATATAGCTAGATTTGAAATCATCTTTGCTCAATACTTCTTGTACAATGGGCGGAAATTCCGCAAGTATTGATTTGCAAAATTCGCCTTTGTGTTTATTACAACTAGCATCTTTAATATCCTTTATACTTGTGTCATATTGGATATACCAAACAAGCTCTGACGCTGATGTAGGTATCATCCCAAATGAAATGCCTTTCGACTTGTGTTGGAATTTGGTAAAATGGCTTTTGTATTTAGTACAAAGTTCTTCATCATTCAACATTCCAAGCAATTCTTTAACTTCAACAGGTGTATAATTCGTTTCTCCAAATATTTCATTCCTCACAACCGAATTTCCTCCATCTGCTCCCACAAAAATATCGCCATATTCTACAGCACCATCGATAAACACTGCGGCTATTGCTTTTTTTCCTTCATACAAAAAATGAGAAAAAACCCTGCCGTGTTTGATTTTATTTTCCGGGATTAATTGGTATAAAAACTCTACTATGTCTTTTCGTTTCATGCATTGCCAAGGATCTAATTTTTGAAACTTAATTTCTTCATCCGTTTGGTTTCGTAAACTGAATGTGTCGATATATTTACCTGGAATTTTATTTTTTGTATATCCGTCTGAAATTTCTTTTAATACCGAAAGGCCTTCTGAATGCATGAGAAAAGCATTTCCCTTTGATGAGATGCTTGTACTACGCTCGTTTATCACCACATCAAAATCTTTTCTATGCAGAAAAATACCCAATGTGATGCCTGCTATTCCGCCTCCTAGAATGACAACTTTCATCTTAGTATATTGTGTTTTTTATTCGTGAAAATGCTTCTTTCAAAATATATTCTGATGAAGCAAAACTAATTCTGACGTACCCTTCTGCGCCTTCCCCAAACCATTTTTTTAATCCGGGCACCACAGATACCTTGGCTTTTTCCAAAATCAGTTTTTGCATGTCTTCACTGCTTAAACCGGTTTCGGTGATATTTGCAAAAGCAACATAACAACCCTCTGGTGATATACAGTTGAAACCCTTGATGCTGTTGAGTTCTGTTACACAGAGGTCTCTCATTTTCTGAAGGTGTATGATGAATTCTTTAAGCCAATCACCACACTCCCTTAAAGCTGCTGTTGCTGCTATTTGTCCAAGTACATTGCTGCCGTGTATGGTTGACTGATGCAATGATGTATTAAACAGCCTTGCATAATGTTGTTTGTTGGGTGCTAAAACCGCTCCAATGCGAAGGCCTGCTAATCCATAAGATTTACTAAAACCTGTAACAGTAATTGTTCTGTTTATTATCTCGCTCTCTAATGATGAAATGCTTGTAAATTGAAATGGATTGAAAATAATATCACTCCAGATTTCATCTGATAAAATAATTAGATCATGCTTTGTTGCTATTTCTCCAAGTTGTAACAACTCTTCTTTTGTAAATACTTTCCCAGTCGGATTGAGTGGATTACACAGACAAATCATTTTTGTGCGTGGAGTAATTAATTCTTCAAGGGCATTAAATTCAACCTTTCCCGTTCCAGGCGGAATTGAAAATGGAATCGCAACTGCGTTTACCGTCTCTATAGAATACCGAAATAGAAAATCTACAGGGTCAAAAATAATCGCTTCATCACCAGGCTGAAGAAATGTTTTACAAATAAGGTAAATGCCAAATGCTGCACTGTCAACTGGCAAAATATAGCCTGGATCAATCAATACTTTTTTGCTCACATGATAATTTTCAGCCAAAGCCTCCCTGAATTCCCTCAATCCCTCAGGTGGACCATAAGACAAATATCCATCATGTACGTATTTTGTAATTGCTTCTCTGATTGGGCTGGCACATGGAAAATCAGGGTCAGCTGCCGTCAAAGGAATTACACCCTCTGGTACAGAAGCCCACCTTAAATTAAAAGCACGTTTTTTTAATATGTCTAAATTTATCTGCTCTGCACCAAAGTTCATGAAAATAAAATATTGTTAAATCTAGCATAAAACGGGAAAAAGGTGAAACTATTGTCTTCAATACATTAAACAGCCAGGGACAAGGAAACAGCCCGAAAGTTGTTGAAGAGGTTGAAGTAGTTGAGGTGGTTGAGTTTAGTTGAAGAGGTTGAAGGAGTTGAGGTGGTTGAAGAGTTTAAGGTTGAGAGTTTAGATAGTTTAGAAAGCTAAAAAGTTAGAAAGTAAAAAAATTAGAAAGTTTAGGATTGACCCCTTCAACTACTTCAACCCCTTCAACTACTTCAACTACTTCAACCCCTTCAACTACTTCAATCCCTTCAAAAATTAAGCCGTCAAGTTAGGAAAAATTATTTTCGATTGAAACTAATTGGTAAAATGCTAGATTTTTGGTGGAGATAAGGAGCTGATTACAATCCACTGGTAACAAATTGACACAAAACCATTCTTATTTGTTACCAGCGAAAAGCAATCAGATTGATTAGCAACGACTTAAGACAAAATTAATCGAATAAAATGAACTGTTTTTGGTGAAATCACGTTGGAAATTTCGTTTAAATTCAGTATGTTAAACGCCAGTATTTATTAACAAGGCGAAAAATTTATCAAATGAATACAAAGTCAAACTGGGAAGGATTTTTAAAATGCATTATTGCATTCAATTTTTGATAAAAATCAATAACTTCAAACATCAAATATTTCACATGAATAATATTTCTCGCCGTAAAGCGCTGAAACAATTTGTTTTTGTTTCCGCTGGTTTAGCCATCATCCCTTCTTGTATGCAGGATAGAAGCAAGTCTGCTTTGTTGCTGAAAAATATTGCCGTTGGTTCAGATGATGAAGCTATGCTCGCTGAACTTAGTGAATCCATCATTCCTAAAACTTCGACTCCAGGTGCTAAAGATATTTCTGCCCATCTTTTTGTGTTGAAAATGGTGGATGATTGCACAAAGAAGGAAGACCAGACAAAGTTTCTTGAAGGATTGAAAGCATTTAACGTTTTCTGTAAATCCAATGCTGGTAAGGATTTTGTGAAATGTAGTACAGAAGAGCGTAAAAAAGTACTTACCATGATACTTGCAAAGAAGGATGAAGAAAACGACCTCAATGCATTTTTCAAAACTGTAAAAAGATTCACCATCCAAGCATATACCTCATCAGAATTCTTTCTGACCAAAGTTCAAGTATATGAATTGGTGCCTGGCAGATACCATGGATGCGTTCCTGCATAACCCTCAACTTTAAACTAAAAACTTTAAACCAACATGCCTAACAATACATTCGACGTAATCGTAATCGGCTCAGGAATTAGTGGTGGATGGGCCGCCAAGGAATTCACAGAAAAGGGACTTAAAACCTTGGTGCTTGAAAGAGGGCCGGAAGTGAAACACCTTCGCGATTACCCCACCACCAACAAAATGCCTTGGGAATTCGAACACAGAAATGAGATTCCACAAGAGATCAAAGATGCAAATCCCATAATAAGCAAATGCTATGCTTTCCGTGAAGATGCGCAACATTTCTTTGTAAAAGATAACGAGCATCCTTATGTGCAAGACAAGCCATTTGACTGGATTCGCGGATATCAAACAGGTGGAAAATCGCTTATGTGGGCCCGTCAAACACAGCGCTGGAGCGAATATGATTTTGAAGGTCCAGCCCGTGATGGTTTTGCAGTGGATTGGCCCATCAGGTACAAAGACTTGGCTCCTTGGTACAGCCACGTAGAAAAATTTGCCGGAATTTCTGGTAACAAAGACGGATTGGGTGTTCTCCCGGATGGAGAGTTTCTACCTCCGCTTGATATGAATTGTGTAGAAAATTATTTCAGTGATTTTGTATCTAAAAACTATGATGGGCGTCATGTCATTTATGGAAGGTGTGCGCACTTAACCGTTCCTCAAAAAATTCACCTTGACCAAGGTCGAGCACAATGCCAGAAAAGAAATCTTTGTCAGCGTGGATGCCCATTTGGCGGATATTTCAGCTCAAATTCATCAACATTGCCTTGGGCAGAAAAGACTGGCAACCTCACCATGATTTCAGGCGCAGTTGTACATTCTATCATCTACGACGAAAAAAAGAGCAGTGCCTCTGGTGTTCGCGTTATTGATGCAAACACAAAGAAAGCCACTGAATACTTTGCTAAGGTGATTTTCTTAAATGCAGCTGCTATTAACTCCAACCTCATTTTGCTGAATTCAACTTCTTCAAGATTTCCCAATGGCTTGGGTAACGACAGCGGTGTGCTCGGGAAGTACTTTGCTTTTCATAACTACCGCGCAAGGATTTCAGGAAAGTATGATGGATTTTTAGATAAAACCACGGATGGTCGCTCTCATACCAGTGCTTACCTCCCTCGTTTCAGAAATGTGGAAAAGCAAGAAACAGATTTTCTTAGGGGATATGCTGCCGGTTTCTCCGCCAGCAGATCAACCAAAAGAAATACAGATGGCTTTGGAGAAGAACTGAAATCTCACCTTGATAAAAAAGAACTCGGTCCTTGGAACGTAGGATCTCACATGATGGGAGAAACCATTCCCAAAGAAACCAATTTTATTTCTCTGGATACGGAAAAGAAAGATGCGTGGGATATGCCGCTGTTGAAAATCAAAGTTGATTATGATGACAATGACGACAAAATGGTAAAGGACTACCATGAGCAGATGACTGAAATGTTCACCAAAGCTGGGTTTTACGACATTCAAACTACTGATTCACACCAGGCACCCGGATTGGATATACATGAAATGGGAGGCGTTAGAATGGGACTTGATCCAAAAACTTCCATGCTCAATAAATGGAATCAATTGCATGCTTGTAAAAATGTGTTTGTGACAGATGGCTCTAGCATGACATCTACTTCAACCCAAAACCCATCTTTAACCTATATGGCATTGGCGGCACGAGCGGCAGATTATGCAATGATGCAACTCAAAAAAGGGGAGTTGTAATTGAATGTGTAAGCAATTTTTAAAAAAAATAACATGCCCTCAAAATTAAATGCCTTGCTAAATGTTGTTGGACTCCTTCTTGTTCTAACATTGAATGCATTGGCAAATATTTTGCCAATCAATGGGTATAATACTGGGCAGATTTCTGCTTTCTATCCTAATTATTTTGTTCCAGCAGGATTTACATTCGGCATTTGGAGCATTATTTATATCATGCTGATCGGGTTTGTAGTTTGCAGTGTTGCAGCAACAGGCAAGAAAATGAGCGATAATGCAAAGCAATCGATTAAAATTGCTTCACCTTTTTTTCAGCTCACCTGCATCTTAAATTCAGCATGGATTTTATTATGGCATTACCTGTATTTGGCAGCTTCTCTGTGTGTGATGATTTTGTTTCTTATAGTTCTGATCATGCTCTACCTCAGAATATATAAGTTTAAAAAGCAACTTACATCATTCATGAAATTTTGGATACACCATGCTTTTGTTGTGTATCTAGGTTGGATATGTGTTGCTACCATTGCCAATTTCACCGCATTTTTTGTTGGTTTAGGATGGCAGGGGAGTCCATTAGATGCTAAAATTTGGAGCATCGTTATGATTTCTATTGCTTTGTTGCTGGGGATCATTTTCGTTGGCAAGCGAAAAGAGCCCGCTTATGGCTTTGTGTTAAGTTGGGCTTTTTTTGGAATTTATGCAAGCCAAATGCCAGTTGCTCGAAATGTAGGCATTACCGCAGCTTTAGCGGTTAGCACTCTTTTGGCATTGAGCATTACAATTCTCATAAAATCAAGAAAAGCAGGTGCATAGGATAAATCCTTTCGCTATTTTTGCAACATGAAAATTAGTTTAATCTGTTTAGATACTTTTCAGAAAAGCGTTGGTGACTACCATGTTCATAATGACGTAAATGCCGTTGTTAAAAATCCTTTTGAAAAGGATTCACTTGAGTTTTTGTTCTATGAAAAAAACTATGTGGATACTGTTCAATGGCATTTGGAAGACATTGTTCGAGATCCTGTTATCAATCCAGCTGAAGGGATTGAATTAAAACGAAGAATCGATAAATCAAATCAAGTACGAACAGATTTTGTTGAACAAATCGATGATTATTTTCTTGCATTATATGCAGATATTATAGCTTCTTCAAATGCCACTTTAAATACAGAGAGTCCAGCTTGGGCCATCGATCGCCTCTCAATTTTGATTTTGAAGATTTATCACATGAGAGAAGAAACGCTGCGGACAGATGCCAGTGTTGATCATATTGCTAAATGTCAGCTGAAATTGAATATCTTATTAGAACAGCAGGATGACCTTTCAAATTCTATAGATGAGTTGTTGGTAGCTATTGAATCTGGTAAGAAAAAGATGAAAGTGTACCGGCAAATGAAAATGTACAATGATCCCGCTATGAATCCGGTTTTGTATAACACCAAAGAGAAATGAATGTAGCCACAGCCCCTGAAAAGATATTGGTGATGCGCTTTTCCTCTCTTGGAGATGTAGTTATGG
>CANLED010000027.1 GCA_947489175.1 Chitinophagaceae bacterium
CAATAGCCTGGGCTTTAAACCCCAGGCTATTGAACATGAAGATTGTATACCTCAAAGTCTGACAAAATGCACTGTATTCCCTTGTCCTTCGTCCCTTGTCCCTGGCTGTTTACGCTTTACCCCTTCATCACCCCCTTAAAAAACCCAACCGACTCAGCAATACCAGCCAATGGATCAGACATGTCCTTTTCAAATTCAATGCTGCAAACACCCTGGAATTTAATCTTTCTCAAGGATTCAATGACAGCAGCGAAATCAATAGCACCTCTTCCAATTTCAATGGCTTTGGCATCTTTAGCTGATGAATTCACATCTTTGATATGGAGGTCAAATAACCTCTCTTTATATTCTCTGATTGCTTTTTCTGGCAGGGTTCCTGCACGAAGCGCATGCCCAATATCTATGCAAAGTCCCATTCTTGAATCCATGTCCTTGATCCTGTCATAGATATCTTTTGGACTCGGATAAAGCTTGTCTTCTGGGCCATGATTATGAATAGCTAGCTTTATGTTGTGTTCTTTCACTTTTTCTTCTGCATATTCAAGTAGTTCGTAATTGGGTACACCCACAATCATGTCAACCCCAACATTCTTTGCATATTGGAATGCTTGGTCAACGGCTTCTTTGGATTTCATGTATATTACCCCAACGGTGTAAATATTGATGCCAGCGTCTTTCAATTTTGATTTAACCTCGCTAATTTTTTCAGCGTTGCTGTTCAATGGCAGGTGGAATTCCTTCAAAGAAAGGTTGGTTACACCAACCCTTTTCATCATTGAAATTGTTTTTTCTAGGTCAAATTTATAAAAGGTATATCCTGCAATGCCTATGTCAAGGGGATGGTCTCCACCTGCTTGTGTTGATGCATTTTTTGTTGTGTTTAATGCACTTCCAAGCAATGGTAGGCTAGCTGTGCCCGCAATTCCTAAGGCTGTTTTTCCTAAAAATGATCTTCTTGTAGACATGATGTTGATTTTGTGAGATGTTAGTTTTTTTGGCAAGAAAAAGTAATATTCAATACTTGAATTTACAGATGATTATGGTAAAAAGGTCATCTTGGGGTAAAATTAAATTTTTATCTCTTGATGAAATTCAACTTGCAAATGTCCTCCCATTGCATTTGCATTGGTTACAATTTGAGGGATGCCATTGACAACGTCAAGTGATTGTTGGTGAATGTGGCCAGCCAAGATTCCCAAAATGTTTGGTGCACTAAAAACAGTGCTGTGAAAGCCCATGGTAGTTTGTGTATGACCGGAAGCCGACCATGGTTTCCTTCTCTCTAGTTCAAAGCTCTTATCTGTTTTTTCAGACCATGCCGGATGTCCACAACCAAATCCAAGCGACCTTTCTGGTGCATATAAGGGGATGTGAAGCATCAAAATAATTGGCTTCCCTGTGTTTATTTCTTTAATCATGAAATCATATTGTTCAGGAAGAATTTCATAGTTGGAATTGTCAATTGCGACAAATCGAACGCCGTAATATTCTCTGACCGACATCATTGGGTTCTCTCCCTGGTACATCGGATGCAATCGATTTTTGATCCATGTGGAACGCAGAAACTGCGAAGTTCCTTCCATCCCTTCATAATGCCAGTCATGGTTTCCTGCCGTGTAAACATAGGGCAAACCAATGTTTGACAATTCATTGCTTACCCATTCAATGGCAGCTTCAGATGGGAAGCTGAAGATGTCGCCAATCAATGCTACAAATTCTGCATCATTGTCTTGTGCAATTTTTAAGGTTTGCTGAAAGCATTTTTCGGGGTTTGTTATTTCCCCTGTTTGAAAATGTTTTGTTTGATTGTATGCCTTTGCCATTCTTCTGCTGAACTGTTGGAATGATTTTCCGCGTTCATCATCTCTAAACAGATGTGTATCTGCCAACATCAACATGTTAAAAGGTTTTTCAATGCTTTTATTGAAAAATTTAACCTTATTTCCGTCGATAGAAAAACTTCCTCTATCAGCGTTTTCGCTTTCTGCTGGTTTGCTCTGATTAATCTTTGCAACAGCTGAGTTTGGAAGATAAAGTCCAACCGAACCTACAGCGATAGATTGTATAAGTTTACGCCGATTCATATTTTGTTTTTGAAAGGAGGGATGCCTGTTCTATTATTTTGCAACAACCGTTTCTTCTACAACTTTTTTACAGAAAATCATATCGAGCTCATCCAACTGCATAAGCCTGATTTGTTCTTTGTCAAATGCAGGATAATAATATTGGGTTGAGAATTTTTTTGGCAAAGTTCCGCTGATTGTTTTGGCAAACATCGTGGCTATTAGGAAGGTTCCTATGTTAGATGGGTGAGAACCGTCTGCATCAAACAACACAAGATCTGGCCTTGATTGCCTTGCTTTTTCCCAAGCCTCTCCAACAGGTACTAAAGTTGCGTTGTTGTCTTTCGCCACTTTCTCATACACAGCATTGATTTCTTTTTGATGTTGCGGTACTTTCAACCTAGCCCATGTTTCATAAATGTATGGTTTTGCTCCTGTAGATTTGATCAGGTCGCACATTAGTTTGGCGTACTTGTAAACGCTGTCCGGATTGTCTACAGGCCACAAGCTATTGTCTTGAATCACCACAATATCAAACTTCCCTTTTTGAATTAATTGTCTTGATTTTAATCCCCTTGATCCATTCCAATGCTCTCCTAAATGTGCTCCACCAACAGTTGATCTTGAGCAGATAAGTTTTGTGTTTATGCTGTCTGAAATCAATGAAACCATCTGTGGGAGGTTGTTGTAGTAGATATAACTATTGCCTACAAACAAAACACGTAATGTGTCTTTTGATGTTTTTGCTTCAACTGATTGGGATAATAGAATGATTGCAAATAAAAATGAGTAAAGGATTGTTTGTTTTTTTAACATGTTGTATTTCTTATTTTGATTCAATTTATAGAAAAATATTGATTTTTATTTAGATGGTGCATTTAAAAAATCAATGAGTGATTGTTCTGAACTGATGCCTAATTTTTTTCTTAATCTGTACCTGCTTATTTCAACACCTCGTACTCCAATATTCATCAGTTGTGATATTTCTTTTGACGCTAAATTTAATTGCAGGTAAGCACATACTTTTAGGTCGTTGTTCGTCAATTTCGGGAACCTTAACTTTAAATTCTTTAAAAAATTGTTGTTGACTTCATCAAAATGTGATGCAAATTTTTCCCAGTTGCTGTCATTCTTTTCAATATCATTCAACAGGGTTAACGTCTTTTTAATATCATGGTTTTCGTTGGTATTTTTATAAAGCTTTTGGAGCTCTTCTTTTACTTTTAGAAGAGCATCACTCCGCTCTACCAAATGCATGGAAGTATCCGCCAACTCTTTTGTTTTTAAGAGGATTTCGCCTTCCAATTTTTCATTTTTTAATTTGATGATTTCTTTTTCATTTTTCTCTATTTCCAGTTGGTGCAGGGTGTTGATTTGTTTTTGTCTTTCTTCAAATTTTAGTTTTTGTAAATCGAGTTTTCTTTTTTGCCAATTGTTTGCAAAAAACAAAAGGGAAAACAAAATAAGTAAATACAATACATAGGCTGTCACAGTTTTGTACCAAGGCGGGTTTACAGCAAAGGAATACTGAATAATCTTAGATTCATTTTCTAAATTATCGTGCGCTTTCACCTGAAATGTATAATTTCCACTTGGTAAATTGGTGTAATCTTTTTCTGTTTTGGTTGTCCAAACACTCCATTGTTTATCATACCCATCCAACTTATAACTGTATTCAACATTGTTTTGTAGCCCATATGCTGGTGAGCTATACTCAAAATGAAATGAGTTGTAATTGCTTGCAAGCGCTGTATTCTTTCTCTTTCCATTGTTTGCCACCTTATTATTTGTAACATCGGCAATATATCCTCCGAAGATGGTGCTGTCGCTTTTACCTATTGCCCTCACTGATCCCAATATAATACCGAGTTTCAAGGTACTTGATTTGTATTTTTCATAATTTAAGTGAATGACTCCTTTTTCTGATGCAATGAAAATATTTTCCTTGTTAAAGGGAAAAATATTTTCAAGCCCAGATAGAATTTGTCCAGTAACTTCTGGAAAGAAAGTAATTGTAGGGGGTTGATTTTCTTCCTTATTGAACTTGATTACGCCAAGTTTTTTCCCACTGCAAAACCAGATATTTCCATCGTCGTCTTCATTCATGTACCTGATTTCAATATTACCTATAATCGGTGTTAAAAAGGAGGATAATACAAATGATTTAGTGTCTGTATGATATTCATAAATTCCATTCACTGTTGCGAAAACAACCCTGTTTTTTATTTTAAAGACATGATTGCTTAGTGATGATGGCAATCCATCTTTTGATGTTAGTAATTTTGCTGTATAACTTTTTTGATCATTGGACAGCGTTATCAAATAAATGCCTCTGTAAGGATGTGATGCCCAAATTCTATTTTCGTTGTCAATTGCCAAGAACCTTAGTGACTCATAAATTCCCTTTAAGTTGCCAATGTCTTTGAGTGATCCATTTTCTTGCTCGAGCATTTTAAGTCCTGTATATGTTCCTGTTAATACATATTTAGATGGTGATACAGAACCTGTTGGTACAAAAAGCCACCCCGCGTCTCTAGAAATTTGTTGAGCAAAATCCCCTTGAATAATGAAACATCCATTGTTATGCCCCATCAGCAGTTGTTGGTTGATTTCATCTAACTTCCATACCTGTCCACTGCTATTTTTAATCAGGGAAAAATTGCCCTTTGAGAAACTCAGGTCTTTGCTTTCATTAGATAATGAAACCTTGTATGCTCCATCTGATGTGCCGATATACAATTGATTATTGAAAACCCTAGATGAAAAGCCAGATACTTCGTTTTCCTTGTTTGGAGAAATGTATTTAACTGCTGAGTTGTATGCTATAAAACTGATGCCGTTATTTAGTCCTGCCCACAAGTTTTTATCTTTATCGAGAAACACACTCAATACATTGTTGTTCTGCAGCCCTTCTTTTCTGGAGATTTTCTGTATCACTTCCCCATCAAAATTCATAATAATACAACCTTCTGCCGTGGTGCCTGCAACAAAGACACCTTCATTCATTTGTGTGGTTTTATAAAGGGTTGAGTTAATTGCAGCTGTGCCAAGTCTTTTGTTGATGAAAATTGAATCGTGTTTTATAGTCAAAAACTGGTTCTTTATGGTGCTAACCAAAAGATTTTCCTTGCTTTCCAGGATGATTCCAGATATGATTGAATTTTCTAACAAGGCATTATTGTGAAGAGGAATCCAACTGCCTTTTTTATAAATAAACAGTCCTTTTTGCCTGTCTTGTGCCAGCACTTTTCCTCCTACCTGCTTTAAAAACTGCCATTCTGAAATGGGAGGGAAAATGGAGATAGACTTGTTTTTCAATTCAAAAATTCTGTCAGTTGCCCTAAAGAAAATGGATTCTCCCGAAATTTCTATGTCCCAAATATCTGCAAAGGTGGTTTGTGAGGTAGGTAAGAGAGAAATTAGAGATGTATATCGCAGAAATCCACTGTTGTCTGCTGAAAAATAACCAATCTCTCCTTGTCCACCTACGTATATTTTTCCTGTTTTGTCTATTGCCAACGACCGCATGATGGTTTTATTGGGCAAGGCATGGGTTTTCCAAAAGGTGCCATCAAAGGTGATGAGTCCTTCGTTGTTGGCAAAATACATCCTTCCCTGTGCATCTTGTTCGATGTCCCATGTTTGTGTTCCTGCTTTAAAATGGTTTTTGTCGTAATTAATAATTTGGGGTAATCCAATGGTATTTTGACTTTTTACCTGCATGCCAACCAAAATAATCACTATAAAAAGGAGGAGATTTTTCATGATTGAGTTAATATTTTATAAATACAGCTGTCTATATTTTTTGTTTTCATTTTCGATTCAATTTATCGAATTTATTAAACAATACAATTTTTTATATTTTTTGATGTAGTCTTGATGTATTTTTTAATTATTGATAATCAACTGATTATTTAAAAATGATGTAGTGATGTAGTACTACAAAAGGTTACCTTTTTTTATAACTGTCTTATTTTTACTATCCGAAAATTCGGAAAGTTTCAATTATCAACCAAAATCTTGCGTATGAAAAAGGCTCTAAAGAGGACTTATATCCTCTCCTTATTTTTGATGCTCAGTACACTCGTATGGGCTCAAAACAAAAGCATTACTGGAAAAGTTACCGACCCGAGCGGTGTGGCTTTGTCCAAAGCTTCAGTTTTTATAAAAGGTACTAAAATCGGTACAACAACAGATGAGCTCGGTAATTTCAGTTTATCGGCACCTGCCTCAGCCAAAACACTTGTAGTTTCTTCCTTAAATTTTGACACCCAAGAAATCAGCATAACTGCTGGTAGCATGACCATCGTGTTAACATCCAATCAAAATAAGATGGATGAAATCATTGTTGTAGGGTATGGTGTTCAGAAGGTAACGAAAGTTTCAGGTGCCATTGCAACCGTTAAGGGAGCAGACATTGAAAAGCTAAAGCCAGTGAGGGCAGAAGATGCCTTGCAGGGTAGGGCTTCAGGTGTAACTGTTATTTCGAATGGTTCTCCAGGTGCTAAACCAACAGTTTTGATCAGGGGTATTCCTTCTTATACAGGTACTGATCCTGTAGTAGTAGTAGATGGTTCTATCCAAACATTGGATGATCTTAACTCAATAAATCCACAGGATATTGAATCTATCAACGTTTTAAAAGATGCCGCTACGACAGCTATTTATGGTGTGAAAGGTGGAAATGGTGTTATTGTGGTAGCTACAAAATCAGGTAGGAAAAATCAAAAAAACGAATTCAATTACAGTGGCAACTATGCCGTTCAGCAAGTGCTCAATCAAATTGGTGTACTGAACGCCAGTGAATATGCTGCTATCATAAACGAAGGAAGCGTTGCTTCAGGTGGTAACTTGATGTTCCCCAACCTATCTGGATTGGGCGTAGGTACCAATTGGCAAGACCAAATTTTTAAAAATGCGCCTATTCAATCTCACAACTTAACTGCACGTGGCGGTAGTGAAAAGATGTCGTATTTCTTATCAGGAGGTTATCTTGGTCAAGATGGTATTGTAGGCGGTGGAGAGAAGTCGTATTTCAACAGGGTTAACGGAACTGCTAACTTGAATTTTGACCTTACAAACAAACTAAAGTTCATTGCCAACACCAGCTATACCAACATCAAAGGGGCTGGCATACCAGAAAATGCAATCAATTCGGTGATTTCAAATGCATTAAATTTTGATCCAACTGTTTCTATTCTAAACAATGTGCCAGGTACTTATGGTAAGTATGGTACAAGCCAAACCATTTTATCTGAAATTATCAATCCACTTACACAACTACAAGATTCATACAATGGATCTAATACCAGCAAGTTGTTTGGAAAGTTGGAGTTGCAATATGATGTGTTGAAGAATTTGAAATTAACATCACGCTACGGTTATACCAACACAGATGTAACTGGAAAGAGTTTCAATCCGCTTTCTTATTATGGAACAGCACATATTAACTCTACCTTGAATGCTGATGGATCTGCAAAAGCAGGTTCACACAACAGCGTGTACGAATACAAGAATAATTATTTCAACTACACTTTTGAAACATTTGGAAACTATCGTTTTACGGTTGCCGAAAAGCACAATTTTGAAACAGTATTGGGATTCTCAATGGCTAGGGTAACTGGAAATTCTTTGAGCGGATCAAGGCAAGATGTGCCTTTCAATTCATGGGATTTTGCAGACATCTCCTCTGCAACAGGAATTGCACAAACTTCTGGGTTAGACCTAGGTTCTTATCAGTATGAAAGAAGAAACCTATCTTATTTCAGCAGGGTCGACTATGATTTCAACGACACATACCTTGCATCTGCAACAGTAAGAAGAGATGGATCTTATGCTTTTGGTGACAACAATAAATTTGCAAATTTCTTTTCTGGATCACTCGGATGGGTTGTATCGAATGAAAAATTCTTCAAATCTGATTTCATCAATTATTTGAAAATCAGGGGAAGTTATGGTGTTACAGGAAATGAAAATGTAAATCCTCAATACCAAAGAATTTCAACCAGCATTTACAGTTATGGGTTGGGACAAAATGCAGGATATACTTTTGGTGCAGAGCCAACATCAATTGGAGCAACAATTGCATCGTTTAAAAACGATGATTTAAAGTGGGAACAACAAGCTCAGCTCAATGCTGGTTTTGATTTGAGGTTCTTCAAAAATAAGTTTTCATTCAGTGGAGATTATTTCAGAAAAGACATCAGTGGGTTGTTGTTTACACCAACTTTGTCGCTTTACTTGGGAACAGCTTCATTGCCAACTGCAAACATTGGAACTACACAAACCAGTGGATTTGACATGAACCTTGGGTATACTGATCAGTTAACCAAGAACTTTAAGTTGTCAACCAACATCACATTTACAAAAGCAACAAACCTTGTAACAGAAACCAACAAAGGGTTAATTACCGGCGGTGGTTATGGAATTCCTTTCCAGCCTGTTACCAGGTTTGAAAAGGGGTATGCACCAGGATATTTTTATGGATTTAAAACTGATGGACTGTTTCAAAATCAAGCTGAGATCAGCAAAGCTTCTTCACAGCCAAATGCACAGCCTGGTGATATCCGGTATGTTGATATCAACGGAGATGGAAAGATTGATGGAGATGACAGGACCAACATCGGAAATCCATTCCCAGATTTCACCATGGGTTGGGGATTGACGCTTGAATACAAAGGTTTTGATTTAAACACTTATGTATATGCATCTGTAGGAAATGAAGTGTATCGCGCTTATGAAAGGAATTTGGCGATGACCAACAAATACAGAGGCGTGTTGGGAAGATGGGTAGGAGAAGGCAGCACCAATGATGCAACCAATCCACGTTATACATTCATCGATGCCAACAACAACACGAGGGTTTCTGATCGTTATGTAGAAGACGGATCGTTCATTAAAATCAAGAACCTTCAGTTGGGTTATACATTCAATTCAGCAAAGCTTAAACAGAAAAACATTTCAGGGATCAGGCTATATGCACAGGTAAAAAATGCTTTCACTTTTACGAAATATGCAGGATTTGATCCTGAAATTTCAGGAGGCATTTTTGACACGGGAATCGACCGTGGTGCGTATCCGCAAGCAAGAAGCGTTGCAGTTGGTTTAGACCTTAAGTTTTAATAAGACAAAAAAGAAATGAATATGAAATATATCAAATTAATTGTATGCGTTGCAGTGGTAATATTTACCAATGCTGCTTGCACAAAATTCGTGGAATACAATCCACAAGAAGATTATCAGATAACAGCCAATGATTACCTAAAAACATCAGATGATTATAACAAGATGGTGATAGGAGTTTATTCACCCTTGCAATGGCTTTATGGCAATCCATTGATTGGAGATATCGCATCAGACAATTCTGTTTCAGGTGGAGAGAATGCAACGGATGTAATTGGACTTCAACAGATAGATGATTATCTAGCGAATTCAAACAACAGCTATCTTACAGAAGCTTGGAAGTCATGCTACGAAGGCATCAACAGGGCAAATTATCTTCATGAAAATAAGACTAAGTTAGACTTCACAGGAAAAGAAGCACTATATGGTGAAGTGTATTTTTTAAGGGCTTATTATTATTTTGAATTGGTGAGGATGTTTGGAGATGTTCCATTGTTTGTTGAAAAAAGATTGAGTGCTTCAGATTCAAAAAA
The DNA here is from genome assembly GCA_947489175.1 of Chitinophagaceae bacterium. Lineage (GTDB taxonomy): Bacteria > Bacteroidota > Bacteroidia > Chitinophagales > Chitinophagaceae > Pollutibacter. Next base: position 9,719 of record CANLED010000027.1, read on the forward strand.
GTTCCCAAGAACCGCCAAGGCAGCAGTTTACAGCCAGATTGAATTGGACCTAAACAACGCGATCAAAGTATTGCCTGTGTCTAATGTTCAAAAGGGACGCGTAACAAGATTTGCAGCACAAGCGTTGTTGGGAAAAGCATTGTTGTATCAAGGAAAATTTGATGCGGCAGCAGCAGCTTTGGAAACAGTAGCAAATGGACCATTCACATTGGTATCAAATTTCGGAGATGTATTTCTTCAGTCAGGTGAAAACGGAACTGAGTCAGTTTTTGAAATTCAATATTCAAACATCAGTCCATTTTACGATTGGTCAAATCCGGGACGTGGACAAGGAAATTTAGCGGTACAAGTTTGTGGAATTAGGAACTTGACAGGCTCTAGTCCTTACGGACAAGGTTGGAGCATCAATCTACCCACATCAAATCTTGCGAGTGCATATGCTGCAGGCGACAAAAGAAAAGATGTAACGGTGTTAGACATCGAAGCATACAAAAAAGCCAATCCACAATTCAACATTACTTATCTAGTAGCACCATACAAAAATACTGGGTTGTATAACCAGAAGTATTTGCCAAGGAAGGGAGAAACTTCAGGACAGGTTGAGTTGAATTATTTGAATAATTTCAGAATGATAAGATATGCTGATGTTTTGTTGATGGCTGCAGAGGCCAATAACAGAGCCACTGCACCTAATGATGCAAAAGCCCAGGGGTATTTGAACAAGGTGAGAGAGCGTGCATTTGGCAATAAGTTAAACAACATCACTTCAACAGGTGCAACTTTGAGGCAAGCGATATGGGATGAACGCAGGTTGGAGTTAGCGATGGAAGGAGACAGGTTTTTTGACTTGGTGAGAACAGGATTAGCAGCATCAAAAATCACCAATTTCAAAGCAAACAAGAATGAGGTATTTCCGATTCCACAGCAGGAAGTTGATATTTCAGGCTTAACGCAAAACCCTGGTTATTAATAATTAATTATTTAAAATCATTGACATGAAATCAATAAAATTTTTATCCATCGCGCTTTTGTTGGGCATCTTGTTTGCAGGATGTACAAAGGTTAAGTACGAAGATGTTTCTTTTGTAGAAACAGCAACGGATCCAGCAAAGCTTTCTGCATTGTTTGACATTACACAAGACAATACCGGTATGGTAACCATTTATCCAAATGGAGAAGGTGTTGCTTATTTCAACGTTTATTTTGGTGACGGTACTGCTGCACCTGTAAAAATCATGCCTGGTGGAAGTATTCAGCGCAAGTATGCAGAAGGTTTGTATGATGTAAGAATCGTAGGGGTAGGTGTTACAGGTAAAACTGCTGAGGCAATACAAAAGTTGACAGTATCTTTTAAAGCACCAGAGAAGTTGGAAGTAACCACCACCGTAGATGCATCGAGTGCATTTAAAATCAATGTATCAGCAACTGCATTGTATGAAACAATGTTCAGGGTGTATTGGGGAGATGTGGCCAATGAAGTACCCGTTTCATTTTTGGAAGGTGTAACGGTGAGCCATACCTATGCAAAATCAGGCGATTATGTGATGAGGGTTGTAGCGTTAAGTGGCGGAGTTGCCACAACAACTTTTACAAAAACCATCACCATAAAAGTTCCGATTTTGTTGCCTTTGGATTTTGAAACAGTTGGACAAACGTATTCATTTAATAATTTTGGTGGAGGTGATGTTGTAGTAATTGACAATCCGAAATCAATCACAGGAAACACTTCAGCCAAGGTTGGAAGGATGATAAAAAACCCAGGTGAAGTTTACGGTGGTTCTTTAATTACATTGAGCAGTCCAATCGATTTCTCTGCAAACAAATACATGCGTCTTAAGGTATTTTCACCTAGAGTAGGTGCCAAAGTATTGTTGAAAGTAGAGAATTCTGGTAACGGTGGAATTAATTTCGAGAAGGAAGTAGCTACTACAGTAGCGAATCAGTGGGAAGATCTTGTATTTGATTACAATGCAATCAATACTTCAAATTCATACAACAATGTGGTGTTGATATTTGACTTAGGAACTGCCGGAAATGGTACTGCTAACTTTACCTTTTATTTTGATGATTTAAGGCAAGCAAAAAGTATTGAAGAGTTGGTGATGCCATTGACATTTGAATCAACTGAATTGAAATATAATTTTGTGAATTTTGGAGGTGGTGATGCATCTGTTGTAGCAAATCCATTTTCTAATGCTTCAAATGCAAGCACCAAAGTAGGTAAGATGGTGAAGAATGCAGGTGAAGTTTGGGGCGGAAGTTTAATCAGTTTGGCTAAGTCAATTGATTTCTCATCTAATAAGATCATGAGGATGAAAGTATATTCACCACGTGTAGGAGCAAAGGTGTTGTTGAAGGTGGAAAATTCTGGTAATGGTGGAATTAATTTTGAAAAAGAAGCTGCAACAACAGTTGCCAATCAGTGGGAAGATCTTGCGTTTGACTTTAGCACTATAAATACATCAAACACTTATCAAAATGTGGTATTGATTTTTGAATTGGGAACAGTTGGAAACGGTTCTTCGAATTTCACTTTCTATTTCGATGACATCAGACAAACAAGTTCTTTGCCAGTCATCAAGCAGATAAATTTACCAGTAGATTTTGATACACCTGGTTTCAATTATGAAGTGACAGATTTTGGCAACAACAGCACAGTTGATGGCAATGATCCAGTTAACAGTGGCAACAAGGTTAAGGTTACAACCAAGCCTAATGGTGCTGAAACATGGGCTGGTACTACAATTGGAACACCTGCAGGTTTTTCATCTGCAATTCCATTTAGTGCAGTAGCAACGCAAATGACGATGAGAGTTTATTCACCTGCAAAGGGAATACCTGTACGTTTAAAAGTGGAAGACCGCAACGATCCAACAAAGTCGGTAGAAACCGAAGTTAAAACAACCGTAGCCAATGCATGGGAAACCCTGACTTTTGATTTTTCAAATCAGGCTCCTGGAACAGCAGCGATTAGTTTCGTCTATAAATACGACAAAGCATCTGTGTTT
>CANLED010000028.1 GCA_947489175.1 Chitinophagaceae bacterium
CCTTGGCGATACCCTTTCCAACCTGCTTTTTCAATGAGCCAGCCGGCAGCCAATTTATACCCTTCTGTTGTTTCATTTGCAACAATTTCTGGAAATTCGATTTTTAGTTGATCAAATGATATTTTACTGATGATAGGATTTTTAAAGAAGCTACCTGCATTTCCTATTATACGGGGATCAGGAAGTTTGGAGGTCCTAATGGCGATTACAGCATCTGAAACATCTTTTATTGAAGGGGATGTGATTCCAGTTAATTTCATTTGTGAAAGGATTGCACCATATTCCAAATGAAGACTGTGTTTTTTTGTCAAACGAAACGTAACTGAAGTAATCACAACCCTGCCTTTAAGGGTTGTCTTGAATAGGCTTGTTCGGTATCCAAATTCACAATCTTTATTGCTAAAAACTAGCCAGTCTTTTTCTTTGATATCCAATGCCTTCAGGGAAAAAAGTATGTCTTTCAATTCAACTCCGTAAGCACCAATATTTTGAATGGGGGATGCGCCTACTGTGCCGGGTATAAGTGATAAATTTTCAGCTCCACCAAAATTGTTTGCAATACAAAAAAGAACAAAATCATGCCATCCCACACCAGCACCAGCAGTTACATAAACGAAATCATCATCTTCATGAACAAGCTGTATTCCTCCGATTTCATTTTTTAACACTACCCCCTCAAAATCCTTTGTAAACAGGATATTGCTTCCAGAACCTAAGAAAAGTAATTTCGAAATATCATTTTTAAACAATAACTCAATTTCACCTAGCAATGAAATCAATTCTTTTTCTGAATGAAAAGAAGCAAAATATTTCGCGTTTACATCAATTCCAAATGTGTTGAAATGCTTTAAAGAAATATCATGCTGAATTGATGCCATCAGATTATACTACCATTCTTTCTGTTCGCGCAGGTTGGTAATATGTGCAGCGTGGTGTTTGCCGTGCCAAGCATAAGTGAGCAACATTTCCCACAATGTAATTTCTCTTTTTTGTTCGGGATGAAACAAGGTTCTCTGCCAATCCTCGTCGGTCATGGATTTGAGCAATTCATACCATCTATGATGCAAAGAATGAATGAGTGTTATTGAATAATTCACCGGCACATTCAAAACATCTGAAGTATCTCCCCATTTATGCTGTATATATGGTTTGATGGTTGGATTATCTTCAGTCAACCCCAACTTAAAGCGAATAAATGCATTCATGTGCGAGTCGGCCACATGATGAACTACTTGATTGATAGTCCAACCTTCTTCCCTATAAGGTGTATTAAGCTGAGGTTCATCTAAATTCAGCAATGCAAATTCTAAAAGACGGGGTAGAAAAAGAATGTCGGCAAGCCTTGATTCTTTTTCTGCACCTGAATATTCAACAAGTTGATATCGTCCTATGGGATAACGAAGGTCTACAGTCATGATATTACTTATTGGTTACAATTTCAAGCAATTCAACTTCAAAAATAAGTGCTGATCCACCAGGAATTGTTTCTCCTGAACCTTGTTCACCATATCCAAGTTGGTATGGAATAAAGAACTTAAACTTAGAACCTACTGGCATTAATTGAACACCTTCTGTCCAACCTCTAATCACATTTCCCAATGGGAATGTTGCAGGTTCTCCTCTGTCTACTGAACTATCAAACTTCTTGCCATTCAACAAAAATCCTGAATAATGAACCTTAACAACACTGGTATCTACAGGCCTTGCACCCTTCCCTTCAACAATAACTTCATACTGCAAGCCACTTGGCGTCTGCTTAACACCTGATTTTTTTGCATTTTCTGCTAGGAATTTAGTTCCTTCGTCAATTACTGGTTGTATTTTCTTTTTAGAATTCTTCTGCAATTCCGCACGCACAATTTGATCAGCTTGTTCTGGTGTAAAAATTGTTTTTCCTTTCATCACATCACCAAATCCTTGCCCTAAAGCAGCAGAACTTACCTTATCAAGCCCTTGTGTTTTGAAAAAATTACCATCTAAAACACCAATTGCATAACTCAATGAATCAGTAGCTGTTTTAAGTATGTAAGGTGGTTTTGTTGTTGGAGCTCCTTTAACTGCTGTTGTTACAGGCTTCTTCACCGCAGTTGCTACCGGTTTTTTTGTTTGAGAAAATATAGCAAACGAAATAAATAACATTGAAATAAGTAAAGCCGTTTTCTTCATAATTGAGGTTTATAGATTGCTAAATTAATGATTATAAGTTGAAATTCAAAGGGAACAGCCTTATACAGCCAGGGAAGAGGGAGCAGCCAATACAAATGAAGAATGAAAAATGAAGAATGAAAAATAGGGTGGCTGTTTAGTACAATCCCCTCTCATCATTCTTCATTTTTCATTCTTCATTTTTCATTCTTCATTTTTCATTTGTATTAGCTGTTCCTCGTCCCTGACTGTTTACTAACTCCCCTGCCGAAGCTCATGCCCAGTCAAATTAATAAAAACATCTTCCAGATTAGCTCCTTTGGTTTCTTTTTGTTTTTCGAATCCTGAAGCCAATAACTGATCAATTAATTTTTCAGGTTTATCAAGAGCGATAATTTTGCCTGCATCCATTATAGCTACTCTGTCACACAATACCTCAGCCTCATCCATGTAATGTGTTGTAATTACAACGGTTGCTCCAAGAGAACGAATTTCAAGGATTAAATCCCACAAATTCCTCCTTGCCTGAGGGTCCAAACCTGTTGTTGGCTCATCTAAAAAAATAATTTTCGGGTCATTGATCAATGTTGTGGCAATCGAAAAACGCTGCTTTTGTCCCCCACTCAATGATTTATACTCAGACTTTGCCTTGTCCTCAAGATTTACTTTCTTGAGCAAATTTATTGGGTCAATCTTTCTATTATACAGGCCTGCAAATAACTCTATCAATTCAAACAATTTCAACGAAGGATAAAACCCTGATGTTTGCAGCTGTACACCGATGATTTGTTTTATTTGATTTGGGCTTTTATCCAAATCAAATCCTCCAATCTTAACTTCCCCTGATGTTTTGGTTCGAAGGGTTTCCATTATCTCAAGCGTGGTTGATTTGCCAGCACCATTTGGACCCAGCAACCCGAAAATTTCACCCTGATTTACTTGAAAACTAATACCCTTAACAGCTTCATAGGAACCATAGGTCTTACAAAGTTCTTTTACGTCTATAATCATAGATGTTTTTAATATATCAGTAAACATTTAAATTTATTCTTCACTCTTCGTTCTTATCTCTTCATTTTTCATTCTTCATTCTTCATTACGGTGCCTGAGCCTGTCGAAGGCCATTTTTAATTCCTCAATAAAAAACATATTTCCCTTTTTCTGACACTGCTACAACTGGCAACCGCCTATTGTCTTCAAAAAAATCATACATTTTTCTAAGGTTATTTTCAAAGTCTTTCAGATTAGGCTCCGTTTCAATAAACTTATCAAGATAAGCAGCACTGGCTTTTTCGCGATACTTGGCAGGGAAAATATGTACTGGTATGAATTCCTGCCCAGCTGCTTTGGCATAGGTCGACAAAACATACAACTCTTCTATTTGAGCATCCATGATTGGAATACATCCAACAGTAACACAACTCCCATGAATATAAATATCACCACCCGGCCTCATTGCATCTGACAACAATTTATCTGCTGGATTGGGATAATTCAACCCCAAAGAAAGGTGATAATTGCTGTTGGCATTGAAATCATTGATGTAATAAAACCCTTCCGGAACCTGATAATCACCTTCCATCCTTTTAGGACCCATAGTGCCTGCCAAAGCACATATCTTATACTTTTTGAAAAATGAAAAAGAATCAGTCTTGCTATTCCTTGCCCAAACCTCAAGCTCACTATTGTATTTAAAAGATCTTATGTAAATATTCCGGAGAGGCCACAAAAGCTTTTTTGCAGCAACCTGTTTTTTTAAAGAATCTTCTCGGTTTGAAAACGCTTGAGAAACCCTCGAAAACCCCTTCTGATAGTCTACAAAAGAACTTTGACATTGAACATAATTATTCAAAAAAAACAGGGTAAAGCTTGCAAAAAAGATTTTTTTTATCATACTTAAGATATATGCAAAGATACTTTACAAAATTAATGGTTTTGAATTAGCAATAAGTTAAAGATATTTGCATTTTAGTTTAAAGTTTAATGTTGATAGTTTAAGGTTGAATGAGTATAAAAAACCTTAAACTTTAAACCTTAAACTTTAATCTCTTACTCAAAAAAATCAAGTATGACAAAAGTAGGCATTTTGGGAGGTGGACAATTGGGCAGAATGCTTTTGCAGCAAGCGGCAAATTACCCACTAGAGGTAAGTGTTATGGAAAAGGACATCGATTGTCCAGCTGCAAAACTTTGTCATCATTTCATACAGGGTGATATAACAAACTTTGATGACGTAATCTCATTTGGAGAAGGACTTGATGCAATTACCATTGAAATTGAAAATGTTAACATCGATGCTCTTTATGAACTCGAAAAAAGAGGTTGCAAAGTTTATCCCAGTCCAGATGCCTTAAAAACCATTAAAAATAAAATCCTTCAAAAACAATTTTACAGCCTTCACAACATTCCTACACCTGAATTTCATGTTATCCATTCACGAGACGAGCTTCATCAACACATAAATTTTTTACCGGCAGTTCACAAATTGGCAACTGGTGGATATGATGGCAAGGGTGTTCAGATCATCAATAACGAAAATGAAATAAATTTAGGTTTCGATGCTCCATCAATCCTTGAAAAGATGGTATTGATAGTGAAAGAATTGGCCATCATTGTTGCGGTAGGAAACGATGGAACTACTGCAATTTATCCGCCAGTTGAAATGGTATTTGACCAAACTTTGAACCTATTGGATTATCAGATTTGTCCAGCCAACATCTCAGAAAACATCCTCTGGAAAGCTGAGGCATTGGCACTAACTGTTGCTAGAAATTTAAAATCACCCGGAATATTTGCGGTTGAAATGTTTACAGACGCAGAAAACCATGTTTGGGTAAATGAAACAGCACCTAGGGTTCACAATTCTGGGCACCACACAATTGAAGCCCATTTCAGTTCCCAGTTTGATATGTTATGGCGCATCATCTTGAACTATCCTCTTGGAAATACCAATAAAATTATGTCATCAGTAATGGTTAACTTGGTTGGAACAGAAGGATATACGGGCAATGCTGTTTATGAGGGATTAGCAGAAGTATTGGCGATTCCAGATGCATATGTGCATTTATATGGTAAATCAGAAACCAAGCCTGGAAGGAAAATGGGACATGCAACCATCATCAGCGATGAGAGACAAGAATTGCTTCATCAAGCGAATAAAATAAAACATACCCTTTTTATCAAGGGAGATAAAAAGTTATAAAATAAACTGATGGAAAGTAAAATGAATAATTCAGCAAATAATCCCATTGTCAGCATAATCATGGGGAGCGACAGCGACCTTCCAGTAATGACAGCGGCAGCAGACCAATTGAATGATTTTGGCATTGAGTTCGAGCTAACAGTGGTTTCTGCACATAGAACACCAGAGCGACTCATGAAATTTGCAGCAACGGCAGCAGAAAGAGGCATCAAAGTAATTATTGCTGGAGCAGGCGGGGCCGCACATTTACCAGGCATGGTCGCATCAATAACTACATTGCCAGTAATTGGAGTACCCATAAAATCATCCAATTCTATTGATGGATGGGATTCTGTTTTATCCATTTTACAGATGCCCAATGGCATCCCTGTTGCTACTGTGGCGTTGAATGGAGCAAAAAATGCAGGCATTTTAGCGGCATCGATTCTTTCAACTGGAAACAAAGAAATAGAAAAGAAATTGATTGCCTTCAAAGAAAAAATGAAAACCGATGTTGAAGCAAAAGCCATAGGATTGAAAAGTAAGGGATTTAAAAATGGGTTTGATTAATGGATTAAATGCAGTAGAAATAAGCGCTTTGTTATCAATAAGTGAATAAGATATTTAAAACCCATTTTACATGAATAGTGAAAGTGAATTTCAAGACAATCAATTAAAATTATCTCCAGCTGAGTTGGCAAAGTATATAGACCATTCGTTGCTGCATCCAACGATGACAGATAAGGATTTAGAGGAAGGATGTTTATTAGCCAAAAAATACAATACTGCAACTGTATGTATCAAACCTTATGCTGTTGCGAAAGCCAAGGAATTCCTCAAAGGCACTACAGTAGGCATTTGCACCGTAATAGGTTTCCCTCATGGCAGCAATACAACTGACTTAAAAGTGATTGAAACGATTGAAGCTTGCAGAAATGGTGCAACTGAAATTGATATGGTGGTAAATATTGGGAAGGTTATTGGAGGGGATTGGAATTATGTAGAAGCCGAAATTGCTGAAATAATGGAAGCGGCATTGGAACACAATGCCATTCTAAAAGTGATTTTTGAAAATGACTTTCTGAATGAAGAGCAAAAAATAAAATTATGTCAAATTTGTTCTTCAATAGGAGTGGCATTCGTGAAAACATCAACAGGATACGGCTATGTAAAACAGGAAAATGGAATGTTTCTGACAAGAGGAGCTACAATGGAAGATTTGATGTTGATGAGAAAACACAGTGCACCACATGTACAAATAAAAGCAGCCGGAGGCATCAGGAAACTCAGTGATTTATTGGAAGCTATTAAAGCAGGTGCTACAAGAATAGGCGCTACTGCTACAGAGTCTATTATCTTGGAAGCCATGTCTGGAGCCCCTTTCGCAGATACCAATTCTCCTAGCCAACATAATTATTAGCTGAAAAAGATTAGCATTGATTTATTCATTTGAGACTTACTTAGGTTAACGCTCATCTACAATCATCAATATAAATTGTTGCTCTAGCGAAAGTGATTGATCCAAAATACATTCAATCAATGATTTACCATAGCTGGCATAGTATGGCATGAAATTATCGACCCTTTCCTGCAAATTGTTGCTAGGGAACAATTCACTTTTTAATTTCCAAATGCGTTGCAATTGTACCGTTTGCGTTTTTCTTTCTGCACGCAACATTTTTTTCTCAAGAGAATCAATCTTTTTTAACATGTCTGTTTCCAATGCATGAACATGTTGCACCAAACTTTTATCAACAGAACCAGCAAGCTTTTTTAAGTGCACAAACAATTGTTTGCTTTGTAAGGCCTCATTATTAAGCGACAATGGTTTGTCTGTCCATTTAACAACCATTTCATTTGCCAACACAGTCTCATCTTTAAAAAGATCAGCTATGCTGATGCCTAATTCCGTCATCTTGTGCTCCTGTTTGGAATTCATGATGATGAAGCTGTTGCGCAAAACAAGTACAGGAAAAGGCACATGATAATGATTAAACAATGCTTTCAACTGCATCCAATAGGCCACTTCAGAGCCCCCACCAATGAATGCTATGTTGGGTAAAATTGTTTCTTGGTACAACCCTCGAAGGATTACATTGGGACTAAACCTTTCAGGGTGTTGATTTAATTCTTCTAGGATTTCTTTTTCAGTGAAGCGAATATTTGTTCCATCAACAGAATAAACATTGCCTCTTTTATCAATTCTATTTCTGATTTGATCTCTTAGGTAAAACAAATTAATAGGCCTTGCATTTACTTGAAGAGAAAATTTTTCTTCTAGCTTCTCATTTGTTTTGTCAACAATTCCGAATGGTGTGCCATGCAACAAATCATCTTTAAAAATCGATTTCATTGAATTTTTAAGGGACGGTAAGTCAGGTTGAAGTACCAATAAACCTTCACTACAAAACAATTCGTTGAGCAGAATAAATGTAGCTTGTGCAACGTCAACACCCAGTGAATAGGCTTTTCTAAGAGTTGCAATCAGTTCCTTGGCGAAAGGAAGGTGTGCCAATTCTCCTTCAATTTGTTCAATTAAATTGATTAGGTTTTTATCCACTTTCATTCTTCCAACCGCACCTTGCTGTTGTGTATTCCAACGAAACAATTTACCGTTTATTTTGAACCTAGACAACTCATCAAAATCATTGTCTTCACTCCCAATGTAAAATACAGGTACAAAATGTGCATCAGGAAATTCATTGTTCAATTTTTTGGCAAGAACAATGGTATGGGCTGTTTTATAAATAAAGTATAAATATCCTGTAAAAATATTGGGCTGGTGGGCGGTACAAACAGTGAAGGTATTTTCACTAAGAAGGGATTCGATGTTTTTCTTTTGAAGATCTGTAGCTGAAATTTCTGCGTATGCTTCCTCAAAAACCTCTTTTATTAATTTTCTATTTGTTGGAAATTTTTTTCTGTCTTCTATTACATTCTTTATCCCATCTAAATCTGGGTAGTGACTAAAAAAATCTGTAAGAGATGGATCCCTGTTTAAATAGGCATGGATTAAGGAAGAGAACTTCCCTGTTTCCTCATACGAAATATGTTTTGAATGTGCTTTCAACATTTGAATTTAAATAAAATACAAATTGCTATTAAATGTGTTAATCTACAACAACTTCACCTTCAATGTCATAATCATAAGCCTTTGTGATGAGTACCTGAACAAATTGACCCGGTTTCAAAGGCTTTTTAGAATGAATGATTACTTCATTGTCAACTTCAACACTGTCAAACTCCGTTCTTCCAATATACCTGCCAGCCTCTTTCTTATCAACCAATACCTTATAAACATTTCCAACGTATGCTTGGTTCTTTTCAAAACTAATTTCTTGTTGGAACTCAATGATTTCTTGTGCCCTTGATTCCTTTTCTTCATCACTCAATGTGTCTTCTAAAAGGTAAGCTGAAGTATCTTCTTCATGAGAATAGGTAAAAATTCCTACCCTGTCAAACTGCATTTCAGCCAGAAATTCCTTCAATTCATCTACATCTTCTCTCGTCTCTCCAGGAAAACCTGCAATCAATGTTGTGCGCAAACAAATACCCGGAATTTTACTTCTGATATCTGCAATCAAATCTTTCATTTCCTGTTTTGTGATTTGCCTTTTCATGGCTTTTAACATGCGGTCGCTTGCATGTTGCAATGGCATGTCTAGGTAATTGCACACATTTGGGTACTGCTTGATGGCATCAATAATTTCAATAGGAAATTTTGAAGGATATGCGTAGTGAAGTCTAATCCAATGAAGCCCTTCTACTGCGGCAAGTTTACCCAAAAGCTCTGGCAACATTCTTTTTTTATAGATATCTAGTCCATAATAAGTAAGTTCCTGAGCAATGAGCATGATTTCTTTAACGCCCTGCTTAACCAAACGGGTGGCTTCGTCTACCAACGACTCCATAGTTCTGCTTTTGTGGTCACCACGCATCAGCGGTATCGCACAAAAAGAACAAGTTCGGTTGCAACCTTCACTGATTTTAAGGTATGCATAATGAGATGGGGTGCTTAATAAACGTTCTCCTAGCAATTCAGATTTGTAATCGGCATTCAACACAGCTAGAAGTCCTGGTAACTCCATTGTTCCAAAATAGGCGTCAACTTCAGGAATTTCAGCTTCTAAGTTTTGCTTGTAGCGTTCACTTAAACAACCTGTTACAAATACCTTGTCTAATTTTCCCTTTTTCTTTAATTCTACTTGATCAAGGATAGTATTTACACTTTCTTCTTTTGCTTTGTCTATAAATCCGCAGGTATTTATAACCACAATATTATGATCTAGCTTTTCATTTTCATGGACTACATCAAAAGCATTGGCTTCCAATTGTCCACTCAACACCTCACTATCAACCATATTTTTACTGCACCCTAAGGTGATGATGTTGATTTTGTCTTTTTTTATTGTTCCTGTTTTCATTTATCCTATTAAGTTTGAAGGCATTGGCACCAAAACCAACAAACCAGTTTACAATTTAAATAGCCGTTCTACAAATACTTTTTTATCAAATACAATCAAATCTTCTGCTTTTTCACCAACACCGATGAACTTAACTGGAATCTTGAATTGGTTAGCGATTGCCAACACGATGCCGCCTTTTGCAGTGCCATCGAGTTTAGTTACTGCAAGGGCTGATACATTGGTTGCTGTTGAAAAATGACGAGCTTGCTCTATAGCGTTTTGTCCGGTCGTTCCATCTAAAACCAATAGAATTTCATGAGGTGCGTCTGGGATAACTTTTTGAATAACCCGTTGAATTTTGCTCAATTCCTCCATCAGATGGGCCTTGTTATGAAGTCTACCTGCAGTATCTATGATGAGTATGTCAATGTCCTTTGCAACGGCACTGTTAACAGCGTCAAAGGCTACAGAAGCTGGATCGCTGCCCATTTCTTTTTTCACAATTGGCACACCTGCTCTTTCACTCCAAATAGTAAGCTGGTCAACTGCAGCGGCCCTGAAAGTATCAGCAGCACCTAACATAACTTTTTTGCCAGATGCTTTGAAATTTGTTGCTAATTTCCCTATTGTTGTGGTTTTACCTACCCCGTTTACACCCACTACCAACATAACAAATGGTTTCTTCCCTTCTGGCAATTCGAATTTTCTGAGTGTATCATCTTCATCCTCAACCAAAAGCGCCTGCATTTCCTCTTGGAGGATTGTGTTTAACGAGCTTGTACCAAGGTATTTATCCTTGGAAACGCGTTTTTGAATTTTCTCAATTAGAGTCAATGTTGTGTCAACCCCTACGTCTGCAGAAATAAGTGCCTCTTCAAGTTGATCTAAGATTTCATCATCAACATGCGTTTTACCAGCTACTGCTTTTGTTATTTTTGAGAAGAACCCTTCTTTGGTTTTTTCCAACCCTTTGTCGAGCTGTTCCTTCTCCTTTGTTCCGAATAGGCGATCAAAAAATCCCATAGGTTTTAATTGTAAAGGTCATATCTTAATAAGAAATCGTGTTCGGGTTCATCATAATAATCAAACAAGGCAGTTTCATAAACAACAAAACCTGCGTTTTGGTAAAACTGAATAGCCTTGTTATTTTTCTGCCAAACCTGCAACCAAATCACTTGAAACCCTTCGGAGTGTGCATGATTCTTGGCAATGTTCATCAATTCAGTACCTATACTTTTCCCATGAAATTCCTGAAGTACATACAATTTATCCAACATTAAGCACTTTTTCCCTACAACCCCTTTTGGAATTTTGTTTTCAGTCAATTTCAAAAAACCTATGTTTTGAATACCCTTGCGTGCGATGTAAAACAAAATAGAGGGGTTCTGCAGGTCATGGAGTATTTTTTGAAGCGTAATATGGGTATCCAAATACTTTAGAACGGTTTGTTTTTCAGATACATCATAATAAGTTTCAATAAAAGTTTTCCTAGACAGCTCCAATATACCGATGGCATCGTCTAAACCAGCTCTTATTATTTTCACTTTTTCAAGCATTGGTAATAAAACAAAAGCTGTCCCGATAAATAAAACGGAACAGCTCAAGTCTGAATTTTCAAATTAAATATTACTGGGCCAAGAATTCCTTGACCTTGTCTTTGTGTATAATAGACTCTTTAAAAGTATAAGCGCCTGTTTTCGGGCTTCTTACTGCCTTTATTACTTTTGTCCAGTTCTTTGCTTCTGCAGAAGCTTTAAGATCTTTTACTTTCGAGTTTTTGGAAGCTGATTTTGCCATGGTTTATTTAATTTCCTTGTGTACAGTATACTTTTTCATGATGGGGTTGTATTTCTTCAACTCCATACGCTCTGGCGTATTTTTCTTATTCTTTGTGGTGATATACCTGCTTGTACCTGCCAAACCGGTTGTTTTGTGTTCGGTACATTCTAGTATCACCTGTACCCTACTTCCTTTCTTAGCCATTGTAAATCTTTATTTTCGTTGATTAAATGCTTACACCTGAGGCTCTTAGTTGTTTTACAACACTGTAGAGACCATTTTTGTTGATGGTACGTATTGCTTCCGAAGAAAGCTTTATCGTAACCCATTTATCTTCTTCTGCCAGAAAAAATCTCTTCGTTTGGAGATTGGGCAAAAACCGACGTTTGGTTTTGATATTTGAATGCGATACCTTATTTCCTGTAATCGGGCGCTTTCCCGTAACCTGACATACTCGAGCCATAAACTAAATTTTTAGGGAGTGCAAAAATCGTTATCTTTTGGGATATCACCAAATCTTTTAAGTCAAAATGAAGAGAGATTTAGTATTTCGGTAAAAATAGTTAAAATATCGCGGTTGACAACATAAGCTTTTGTGAAAAACTGACATTTAATCATCAGTGAGGATAAGTAATTGTAATTTTGGAATGAAAGAAGTTAGGGGAATTACCCAAAACTCTCATTATCCACCCTAAAATCCAAATACTTTGAAAACACTGATTCAGAAAATTGAAGAAGGCAAAGAATTGTTGGTTCACTTCTATACAACTTGGTGTGGTACTTGCAGCATGCTGAAACCTGAACTGAAAAAATTCAAAGATGAATTTTGCAGCTGTGTTGAAATAGAGGAAGTTAATTTGGACAGAGATACACACCTCTTAAACCATTTTCACATCAAGCAATTACCAACAATCATCCTATTTAAAAAAGGTGAAGAAGTTTGGAGGAACGTAGGTATCATAGGTGCTGAAGAAATCAAAACAGCCTACCAGCAACACGACGTCTGCAATAAATTCACCCATAAACTTTAAACCATAAACTTTAAACACAGGTTTATGGTTTAAAGTTTATGGTTTAAATGTCTATAGCTTCCCCAT
>CANLED010000029.1 GCA_947489175.1 Chitinophagaceae bacterium
CAGAGGCAGGCGCTGATTGTGTTAAAGTGGGTATTGGGCCAGGTTCAATTTGTACAACACGTATCGTAGCAGGTGCCGGTGTTCCTCAAATTACTGCTATTCTTGAGGCATCTTCCGCACTGAAAAAGATGAATATACCCATCATTGCAGATGGTGGAATAAGATATACTGGTGATTTTGTTAAGGCAATAGCGGCAGGTGCTTCAACCGTAATGATGGGCAGTGTTTTTGCAGGCGTTGAAGAGAGTCCTGGCGAAACAATTATTTATGAAGGTCGAAAATTCAAACAATACCGAGGTATGGGTTCCATCGGAGCCATGCAACAGGGCAGTAGTGACCGTTATTTTCAAGATGCCGAAGAAGGTATTAAGAAATTGGTGCCTGAGGGTATCGAAGGAAGGGTGCCTTATAAGGGTACATTAAGTGAAGTCATTACCCAATATGTTGGTGGGTTACGCGCTGGTATGGGATATTGTGGAGCTAAAAATATTGAAAGACTCCAAGATGCACAATTCATCAAAATCACGGCAGCTGGTATGAAGGAAAGTCATGCCCATGATGTTGCCATCACCAAAGAATCTCCAAATTATAGCCGATAATTTTTTAGGATAATGAATAAACTTTTAATTCTTTTGTTTTCTACCTTGCTTTTTTTAAAGCAAGTATCTGCTTCGCAGGATAGTTGTGGACTTAAGATAAGTTTATTGACGGTTAGTCCGGGTCAAGAACTTTATTCGGTATTTGGGCATAGCGCTTTGAGGATTGTGGATTCTGTTTCAGAAACCGATATTATTTATAATTTTGGCACTTTTGATTTCAATGATCCAAATTTTTATTCCAAGTTTGTCAGAGGCAAATTACTTTATTCTTTAAGTCAGGAAACATTCCAAAATTTTCTCTACGAGAGTGAATATTTTCACAGAGGAGTTACCGAGCAGGTCTTATCATTTAGTTGCTCTGAAAAAGAATTTATTCAATCCAACCTTTTTAAAAATTTACAAGAAGAAAATCGATATTATAAGTACGATTTTTTAAAAGATAATTGCACAACAAGGTTGAGGGACATTATATTCAATAGTACATCAAAAGGTAGCAACAATAAGTTTCTAGTTTCAAAAACAACTTCAACCTATAGAGATTATTTGCATTTTTATTTAAACAGGGCTGAAATGCCTTGGACAAAATTAGGGATTGACCTTTTATTAGGGTTAGATTCAGATCATAATATGAGTGTTTTTGAATCGATGTTTTTGCCAGACTATCTTTTAAAAGGAGTAGGAATAGCAAAGTGGGGCGATAAAAACCTTGTTTCGGAAGAAAAAATCTTGTTGGTTGATTTGCAACCAAAGCCAGAAAAGCTTCCTTTGTGGCAAACCCCGATGTTTTTATTTAGTGTTATTTCTACGTTTTTTTTAGTTCTTTGGATGGCAAAATTTAAACATTCAGATTTGATATTGGGCAAAGTCGATTTTTATCTCTTTTTGATTGTTGGAATATTTGGTTGTGTATTGTCATTTATGTGGTTTGGAACAGATCATTTAAGCTTTAGGTATAACATAAACTTATTTTGGGCTCTTCCACTGCATGTTATTGCAGTTTTTTATGTCAACAAAGAGAATTTTTTTGCTAAGATTTATTTTTTGGTTTACAGCATTATGTTAATTATTGTGATTGCTTCCATGTTTTTGTTTGCAGGTAAAATAAATGTTGCTTTGCTTCCGTTGATAATTTTACTTTCCTACAGGTCATGGATCATTGGAAAAAAAATGATAAAAAGGAATTAAACCAATAAACCGAAAAGATTCATTTTGTTTTAACTAGAAAAATACGCTAACAATGAATTAATTTTAAACTTATTATACGGGCTTTGTCATAAAAATATTAAATTTTGAAAAAAGGTTATTTTTTTTTATTTTTTTTGGTGATGGCGTTGCCCACGTTCGCCAAGCATATTGCCGGAGGTGAAATGAGTTACGTCTATTTGGGCGCTGGTTCAACTGCCAATTCAGCTAGATACCGGATAACCCTGAAACTATATCGAGATTGTGATACTGATGGGGCTCAGCTTGATCAAACAGCTACTATCAGCATCTTTCCTTTTGGTGCAAACAGTTTCTTTTTAAATGAAAGGGCTCCATTGGAAAAGACAGAAACTGTTTCACTGACAAGTCCGGATCCCTGTATTAGCAATCCCCCAAGGATTTGTTATCAAATTGGTTATTATGGCACAACAGTAGATTTACCATTTACCTTGAGTGGGTATACCGTATCTTATCAGCGTTGTTGCAGAATTGATGGGATCTTTAATGTAGTGAATTCACAAAATGCAGGGGTTACTTATACTACAAACATACCAGGCACGTCAGATGTAGCCAACGGTCCATTAAATAGTACACCTGTTTTCAAAGCTTCTGATACTGCATTGGTTTGTGCCAATACTCAATTTTATTATGATTTTGGTGCTATAGATGTTGACAACGACCAATTGGAATTCTTTTTTGATGAAGCGTATCTTGGAGGTACGTCTGGTACCCCCGCGCCAACACAGTCTTCAGCCCCTCCGTATTCTCCATTAACCTATAGTTTTGGATTTACCTCTTCGATGCCATTCGGTCAGAATGTATCTATCAATCCTCAAACTGGAATGATTTCTGGGATAGCTCCGACTCAAGGGATATACGTTATCACTGTTTCAATAAGGGAAAAACGAAACGGGAAAATTCTCAATATTCACCGAAAAGACCTACACATAAAAGTGGCTAATTGCAGTCTTGCAGCGGCTGATTTAAATCCAACCTATACAACTTGCAATGGACTCGTCCTTGATTTCAAAAATTTGTCTACCAGCCCTCTTATTGTTTCTTATGAATGGGATTTTGGAATAGCTTCCAGAACAGATGATGTATCTAATGCAGCTTCTCCAACATTTACCTTTCCTTCACCAGGGAATTATACCGTTAGGTTAATTACCAACAAGGATCAAAAATGTTCTGATACAGCTTATACAATTGCCAAAGTATTTCCTGGATTCACCCCAAATTTTAATTCACTGCAAACCTGTAAGGGAATTCCTTATATATTCACAGATGCATCAACTACAGCATTCGGAACAATCAACAAGTGGAAATGGGATTTTGGAAATACTGCTGCAAATGATGATACAGCCGCTACTTCTTCAACTAGTTACATTTATTTACAAAATGGTTCTTATGATGTTTCTTTGATCGTTTCGAATAGCATAGGTTGTACAGACACCCTTATTAAAACTGTTTTGGTTGACGACAAGCCAACCCTTTTACTGCCTTCGGATACAACCATTTGCGCTATAGACAAATTGCAATTAAATGCAATTGGGTTAGGCACTTTCAAATGGTCACCAAATTATCAAATAAACAACACCAATATTTCAAATCCTATTGTAACACCCAAAGTTCCAACGAGATATTCTGTTACTCTAACCCAGGCTCCTGGTTGTGAAAATACCACTTCGATTTTTGTTGATCTAAAAGAGTTTGTTAGCCTTGATGCAGGCAACGATACTACTATTTGTTTGGGTGACAGCATTAGGTTAACCCCTTTGTCTGATGCGCTACTTTATACTTGGTCACCTGGAGCAACCGTCAGTAATCCCAACATCAAACAACCATGGGCTAAGCCAACTGGCACAACACGCTACGCTGTTTTAGCAAATATTGGTGGTTGTCAGGCTAATGATGGCTTTGTAATTACCACCATTCCTTACCCAATTCCTAATGCTGGCAGAGATACCGTGATTTGTTATGGTGGGCAGGCACAGTTGAATGCAACTGGAGGATCGCAGTATTTATGGTCTCCTCCTAATACTCTTAATAACAACACTTTTCAAAATCCCATCGCGACACCCTACGAGACAACAATTTATGCAGTTGGCGTTTATGAAAACAAGGGTTGCCCTAAGCCAAGATACGACTCAGTAACAGTTGCAGTGGTTCCTCCACTTAAGCCTTTTGCAGGAAATGATACAGCAGTTGTTATTGGTGAACCTCTTCAATTGTTAGCGGTAGGTGGTGTTGATTTTGAATGGAGCCCTTCTAGTTTTTTAGACAATCCATCAATTTTCAACCCTATTGCAAGGCTTAATGATGATATACGATATGTCGTTAAAGTATCTAGTGTTGAAGGGTGCTTTGCTTTCGATACAATCAATGTTAAAGTGTATAAAACACCTCCCGAAATATTTATTCCAACTGCATTTACCCCCAATGGAGATGGATTAAATGATAACCTAATTCCAATTCCTGTGGGCATTGTTTCTATTGAGTATTTCAAAGTGTACAATAGATATGGTGAACTTGTTTATTCAACTTCAGAAATAGGGAAAGGGTGGAATGGTGTATTTAAGGGTAGAGATCAGGGAAATGAATCATTTGTATGGCACGTTCTTGGTATTGATTATCTCGGAAAACCATTGTTCAAAAAAGGACAAACAACATTAATTCGATAAGAATTTTAAAGACATTGGTTAAGTTTTATATCGATCTCCTTTGCACAGCTTGAGTAACTGAAACTTTTATTTTAATAAAACGACTTATAGTAGGATGAAAAAAAAAGTATTAATAACTGGTGCTAGCGCTGGATTTGGTAAAGCCATTGCAGAGAAATTTGCATCTTCTGGAGATGATATCATAATTACAGGTCGGAGGAAACATTTATTGGATGAACTTAAGGATAAACTTATTTCATTATACAATGTTTCTGTTACAGTTCTTGAATTTGATATTCAAGATAGAAAATCTGTTTTTCAATCGCTTGAGAACAATCCTATTTTGGAAGACCTTGATATCCTTATTAACAATGCTGGACTAGCATTGGGCCGCGATTTATTCGATGAAGCGGATATAGATGATTGGGAAACTATGATTGATACCAATGTGAAAGGAGTTTTATATGTAACTAAAGCAATTCTATCAAACTTCATAAAAAGACAGGCAGGTCATATAATCAACATTGGTTCAACGGCAGGTAAAGAGGTTTATGAACGAGGAAATGTTTACTGTGCTACCAAAACATCCATAGAGGTTCTCAGCCAGGCCATGCGGATAGATTTACTTAAGCATAAAATTAAAGTGACAGTCATTCATCCTGGTGCAGCAGATACAGAATTTTCTTTGGTAAGATTCAAAGGTGATGAGACTAAGGCGCAGGCAGTTTATGAAGGATATACTCCACTCAATGGACAAGATATAGCTGATACAGTCTTCTATTGTGCCAATCTTCCTAAACATGTTTGCATAAATAGCTTGGTGATGACTTGCACTGCTCAGGCCAACTCATTTTACCTCTTGAAGTAAAAAAATTGGCTGTGATCATTATATGAAATTTCATATAATTATCACAGCCTACAATCTTTATTACCATATTTTACCATTGGCTGCTAGTCTCTATTGGGCTAGCGATATTCTAATTTGAACCCCACCTCTCGTATTCACAGAAGGCGCTGCATTAGATACATAAGGATTTAGCCTTCTTTGGTCAAAGTACAATTGAATGTTAACCCGGTTACTTAGCACATAATCCACCGTTGGTCGTATGCTTAAAACCCGCTGGCCGCCTGTTGCAAACGCATTTGATTGGTCTAACCTAGAATTTGCATTGATGTCGTCTCTAATGCTAAAATCTAGCGCAAAGGTGATGTCATTGTCTAACTTACTGCTCGCTTCTTTTTTTCCTATTTTTAACTTGAATGGAAGCGGGAACCCTCGTTTTCTCCAACGCATACCGAAAGTTATTTCAGTTGAACGTACTTCACTTAGCTGGAAGTCAATTAAACTCAAACTCAATTGTCTAGATTTTCTATATTCAAACCTTCCTGATAATTGTCCTGGTGTGGTAAAGTCTATCCCAATTAATGGTGAAAACTGCTCTGAAATCGAGAGGTTTGGTACCAAGAAATAGGGGATATAATTGCCTGAAACACTGTCTATGAATGAAGGGAATCCAATCATCAAAGTATCTTGAAACAACAGCGCAGAGTTGAAACTGTTCATGCTTAACGTACTGTTATAACCATGACTGATTGTAAAATTTGTAAAATATTTTTGCAAACTTTCTATCCTACTTAGTCCGTTATAAGTTAACCGCCAATTGGGTTTTGGTAAGTATCCACTAAATGGATTCGCTTTCACACTTCCATATTCTCCTGTTTTTAACAGCGATACTTGGTTTGGATCTTTATTTGTGTATGCTGAAATAAAAGCGGGTATCAACACATCCTGAGAATATCTTCCATATCCTTTATAATAACCATCTGCTCCAACAGTTTTGCTGTATGGATTTTGCTCTCCAAGTCTTTTTGATAAAATATTCCTATTTGTCTCAAATTTCTTGAATATTTCACTGGTGTTGTTCGGGTCAAATTTCCCAAACAATGTTTGAAATGCAATGTAACTGATGCTAAAGCCCCCTCCTGAATAAGGATTCAATGAATTAAATTGTCCTGTACCTACTGTATCTTTAAACAACGTAGAGAAATTTTTAGAAAGGGATTTGTCTAGGTTTAAATCTATTATCAAATCTCTTACGGGTTCAACTTGTGCAGTTAAATTTAACTTTTGCTCATACGATTGGATAAATAAATTGTTCAATAATGGATCCTTCGTGATCAATCCTTTCTTTCCAATATCGTCTAACCATGCCTGATTTGGTTGCTTCCCCATAATAAAGTCTAAGCCAGGAGACATGCTATTCCAATTTTGACCGAAGAATTTTGTGCTGTCCATGTACCCCGGCAAAAGTGTTGATCCACCTTCATTGTAGGTAGCTCCTAATCTTTTTACACCAGTTATTGTTCTTAGAATCGCTTTCTCAACAGTAGATAAGGTAATTTCCTTTTTTTCTTTTGGCTCGTTGATCTTGAGTTGTTTCTTTTCTTCTTTTAATTTTTTTGCCAACTCCTGTTTCGCCTTTTTTTCTTTTGCTTCATTTTCTTTTTTAACTGTTTCATTTTCTATAGTCTTTTCAGCTGCTATGGTATCTTTAGCAGCTACAACAACCTCTTTTTGAACCCTAAATGACCCTGGCTTATTTACTTTGAAAGTAGGATCTAAACCATCAGGCAACGAATAAATATTTGAAGGAGGCGGCGGAATAATTGGTTTAGTTTGCTTGACTGGCTTATCATCTACAGGCTCTTTAGTTTTTCTGTCTTTTTCAGTTTTTTTCGCAGATTTCTGATCTGCTTTTTTCTTACGCGTAATTTTTGTGTCTTCTGGGGTTTTTGGGGTTCCTGGAAGTTGTGGCTCAGCAACTTCGTCAATAGCTCTCAATATCCTCGACTTATTATAGAGCTGAGTTAAGTTCAACTCTAAAGTTCCGCCTGTTTGTCCACTATTTTGAATAGTATTGCCAAGGTTTACAGCTAACCTCGATGCTCCAATCCAATTGTATGTGCTTCTATACGCAATGTTTATGGTGGTCCAATCAAGTATTGGAATTACATTAGTCGGCACGTTATACGTAAGATCTGAACTTTGGTTGTAAATTGTATTTCTACCACCTTTCAAAAAGTTACTTTTTATTGAATCTTTTTTTGCTTTTGTATCTATTCGGCCAAATGGTTCATCAATTCTTGAATTATTAACCGCTTTGAAATCAAGGTTCAACGATTTTGTTAAATCCCACCTCATGTTATAATTCCTATCTATCACAAAATATTTGTCATAGGTTTCTGGGATTTTAAATTTCCCACCACCAACATTGCGTGGTCTGATTGCGCCAAACTGTCTTCTTGAATCCATCCTTATGCCTATAAGCGATGGAATTGGATTGAAGTTTACATTTCTGATAAAATCAAGCCATGGTGTTTTGGTTTTAATCAGTTTTTTTAGAGGTTCTATGTATTTAGGCTGACTAGTATAATTATATCCTATTCCACCTTGGGTCTTATTTACTTGATTGTTTTCAATAAGAGGGTTGTGTTGTTTAGTTTCAGTAATAGAATAACTAAAATCAAAATTTGAGATACTCCATAGTTTTATTTTTTTATCTTGCTTTTGAACAAATCTTACGTTGGTAAAATTGATTGTTTTCAAACCAATAAAATCAACGGCATCATTTTTAATCGAATCCCTTAATGATCTATATAGTCTGAGTTTTTCTTTAAGTGTAATATCCTTGTCGTACGGATCATACTGTGGCGTACTGATGGTTTGTGATAAATTGGCAAAAAATGGTATCTCTAACCCAAGCCCCTTAGGTAGTAATTTTCCCAATTGCAAATTGGTAGACACATCAAATTGTTTGAAATCATCACGATAACGTTCATTCACTCTCTGCTCTAATTGTCCAAATCCAGCAGTATGTATGTTGGTTGACATTGAAATTGACCCTAAGTCTGAAAGTTGTATGTTCATTTGTCCCACAGCTGCCCAACCACCTGCTTCATCTAATCCTGATAACCTCAATTCATTTACCCATATTTCTGTATTTACAGTGCTACCAATACCATCTTTTGGATTTTCCATTCCTAATAAAACACCTTTAACTTCTCCTAGATTAGGATTTCCCATGATGGAGAAAATTTTGCCGTCTATTGTTTTGCGATAAATTGAACTTGCATTATTTGTGTTGAGATTCCTTTCATTTTTTAACCTGATTAGGTCTGTAAAATAGAAATTCAATTCATTTTCTGTTGGCCAAATAATTTTTTCATCTGTGGTTCCAAATGGCGTTATTTTAAGTGGATATTTTATTTCATAGAAGTTATTGATGTAGTCATTTCCTAAACGTATTACTGCATAAACTTCTCCATCTTTTAATTTGTTATACTCCCTAAGACTTTCTGCGTGATAGAATAATGAAACTTTTTTATATTGACGGAGATCATGATTGAATGCTTTAAAAACACCCCTTCCGTCTCCATCTTCTAAATTGATTACCCTCATGCTCAGTGCTTGCTCATTTTGTAATATATTGATGCCGCCGTTACTGAGTGTTTGCACCCGCTCAATTCCAGGAGGGGTTCTGTAAACTATGGGATCTCTTCTGTCGTTTTCTTCAATATTTACAGCCGAAACATTAAACAGTGTATTGCTATTTGCAAGGTCTATAGGTTTATAGGTACCTGTTGTGTCTAGATCATAGGCAAATCGTCTCCAATTGTTTCTAACTAGTTCTAATTTTGCAAATCGCATCACAACCGAATCTGCAAAATCTGTCAGAAACATCCTAAAGAACCTGATGGATTTGAAATCTGGAATATCTCCAACTTTGTTGTTGTAAGCTGTAATGGGTACCCTAAATTGATACCAAATTTGGTCTTGTTTGCTGCCGTCTGCTAAGGTTATGCTTACCGCTTTTTTATCCGCAATAAAATTTCTTCCTACTTGCATGCTGGCATCACCTGATGGTTTCAGGTCTATTCTATATTGAAAATATTCTTCAGATTCATTCAAGGTATTGTCTCTATTTAAATCTTCTCCATCCGGGTACAATGTAAAGGCGGATGCAAAATCTGATCCCGCCTTTGCTACAGGTGAATTTCCTTGCGGATTATTGAAGTTTTTGTATCTCGTTAAGATGCCTGCATTTTCTTGGTCGTAAGTCTCATCCCTGTAATATTTAAAGTTATCTGCTGATGGATCAACGAATGCATCTTTGTAAACTTTCGATGTTAATCCATATCGTGAAGCTAGCTCACTCAAATAACTTGCCCTTTTTTGTACTTCTGCTGTATCAGTTAATCCATCTAGACCAACGTCCTGAAATTGCCTATCTGCTGGATCGTTGCTAAAACCCTGCGTTATTTGAATTGGATTCAATGGTACCTTTCCCCAACTTGAATTGGCGGTGGCTGCTGGTATTGTAGGCGTTGGCAAGCCATTTTCATAGAACCTTCTTGAATCTTTTAAGATGTCTTCTGAAATGTTTCCTAAGTTTAAATACAATGATCCTCCCGAAGGATTTGTTTTTCCTATAAATGGGTCTAGTACCCAAAAATCTACAAATTCAATATTGGCTGTTTCGAAATCAGTTTGGTCGATTCCTCTCATGATTCCTCCCCAACGCTTATTTGGATTGTTTAACAATCCCGTGCTGTTTATATTGGCTGCATCAAAATTATAGGGACCCTTTTCTTTTGGATAATAAGCCAAATCAAAAGTTACAAGTTGTGATTGCCCAAAATCGGGAGTCCTTCTTGGGAAAATTTCCTGTTGTCCAACACTTCTCACCCTTGAATCTGACAACTGCTTTAGGTCATTCCTTAAAGGGTTGTTTACATTTCTTTTTTCTTGAAGGACTGGCTCAATATTATACCAAGCTAATTTCGCCCTATTTTTTCCATATTCAAGATCATCAAAGGCGGATGCTTCCGGAAATAAAATATTTCCACCTCTGTCAGTTGCTCCCTTTGGAGTTGATGCCAATGTCCACCCAACAATCGGAAACCTCAAATCAATGCTCGACCTTGTTCCTTCAAAATCATCCAAATAGATTAATCCTTCACCACCTTTTCCTATTTGAGGGGCATGACCAGGCTTCATCTTTGCCGCTTCAGCTGATGCACTGATAGACGAAGTTCCATTTGCCTCATAAAACGGCAACTTGCTGAGCAATTTGTTTAGCCTTGGCAATTCGCTGTTGTAATTCATGTCAATTCCTGTCATGGAATTTCTGATTGGATCAGAGCCATATTCCATTTTAGTGAAAAATGGTCTTTCACTAAGCCTTACCATCGTGCCTCCGACAGAAAATTTCTTATTGAATAAGTAATCCCACCTCAATCCGGTATAAGTTCTTTGCTGTACGCCAAAGGTTGAATTGTTTTCAAATTGAACGTTAACAGGCACTCCTGAGTTCTTTATTGCACTATTAATAACCCGCAATGTTCCTGATATATAATCAATGGTGTAATCAATATTTTCTTGTAATGTTTGTCCACCTGATGTTACCGTAACCGAACCTGGAGGGATATTGAATGCATTTAATGAGATTTCTCCTGATGTTCCTCCTGATGATTTAGAACTTCCCCTGATTAAAAAGCGGTTTAGGTTGGCATACGTTTGTGCAATGGCCTTGATGGTATCGTATAACGGATAAAATAAATATTTTTTTCTAAGCGATATATCAGTAGTAAAGGCATCGTCAAGGTCATGTCCAAATGGTTCTAAGACTGGGAAAATGGCGCGACTTTGGTATGAATTAACTGTATAGCCTTCCACAAAATCAAATACTCCATCAGGCTGTGGGTCGTTTTGGTTATTGAGCCTATCAAGATTTACAAGGGTTAAAAGAGGTACTCCAGCCTTATCACCTTCTGGTAGGTATCTTTTTTCTCCACCGCCTGGCTCTTGGTATAGTATGTTAAATTGAAAGTCAGTTCTTTCTAGTTGTCCTGACCCTACTGGATAAATATTTTTCATCATCAAATCCCACATGGGTAATGCAGTTCTCTGTGATGTTGCTTTCAACAGTTTAAGGAACAATATTTTTTGAATTCCACTGGTTGAATCTACGGGCACATCTTGTGCAAATTCTCCAACTTGAAAAACCTTGCCGTTTACAGTGTATTGATAGGCTACACCGAGCACTTCGTCTGCTTGTAGCGTTACGTTTAATGAAATGAATCCAAGCTGTCTGTTGAAATAATATTGAGTGGTGTCTAACTTTCTTGCAAATGTTTTTTCAAAGTCACGCACTGGCTGAAGTCCAATACTCGCCAAAGTATTCACAATTTGGGCGGGGTTTCTACTGTTTGGATTTCCAATCAATTTGCTATACAAGTCATTGGTTCCATTTGAAGGGTATATTGAACCGGGTCTTACATTAATTACAGGGGGCTGCTGATAAGGTTTATCTTCTGCCAAATCCATCAATCCAACTACATCTCGTGCATTGGTTGTAGCCCCATTGCGATTTGTTACCCATACTTCCATCCGTAACAACTGAACCTGTGAGCTTATCACAGGTAAGTTTTTCATGGAATTATTATAGGTATTTCTGAAATATTGGGCCAATAGGAAGTGTCTATTCTCCTCATATTCATCCGCTTTGATTTCAAAAGGGGTACTGCTTGACCCGCCTTTCATGGCAGTTGATTGACGTTGGGATCGTTGACTCGCAAATACACTTGTTAACCAAAGTTTTCCAAATTGCAATTGGGTTTTTAGCCCAAAAAGTTGTTGAGCGCCAGGTATTAATGTGCCTTTTGATGCGAAAGAAGTATTTCCTACTTCAATTTTTTTAAAAATATCATCTGCTCCACCCGAATAGTCTAGCTTTAACTGATTCTCAAAATCAAATGTTGATAGGGTGTTGTAGCTAATTGGAAACTTCATTTTATCACCTATGTTCCCAACTACATTTAAGTTTGCCGCCATGTCAAAGTCGAGACCACCATTTTTTCTCGCCCTTTCTGGCAGGGTAGGATTCTTGATGTTCTGTCCTTGATATCCTGCTGTTATGGTTACTTCTCCTTGCGGTTTTATATCTATTTTTCCTGTGCCAAACAATCTGTTGAATAGGTCATCAGTCATGTTTAGCTTTGGTTTCACGAGTTTCCTATT
>CANLED010000030.1 GCA_947489175.1 Chitinophagaceae bacterium
ATGAAAAAGAAAACAAGGTTTGAGAAAAAAATGCCAGTCTTGATATCAACTTGCATGCCCTGAATAATTCTTTTGTCAACCACCAATTTTTTTTCTTGAACTTCTTCTACTTCCATTGAAGTTTGCCAAAAAAATAAATAAGGTGAAATGGTTGTTCCTAATATCCCAATTACAATCAGCATATATTCCCTGTTCCATGTTAGGGTTGGCATCAAAGTAGATTTCAATACCAACATCCAATCTTGTTTTGTTAGAAATGGAACAAGGATGTAGCACAGCAGCGATAGACAAAACCATTTTAGGTAAAAAGCTATTTTTGCATAGGGGAGCACTACTATATAATACGATAAAAACAAGCCAATAAATGTGCTGAAAACACTTGATGGGATAGACGGAATCAACATATTGGCTACGGCGCCCATTCCTGCTAAATCAGCCCCTATATTTAATACAATCGCAGTAAAACTAATCAACACTATGATCGTTACTAGCCATTTTGGGTAAAATGCTTTTATGGTTCCAATCAATCCTTTGTTGGTAACCAATCCAATCCTCGCACACATCTCTTGCAATGCCGCCATTAACGGAAACGTGAATACTGCTGTCCACAAAGTATTAAGGCCAAATAATGCACCTGCCTGTGAATAGGTTGCTATCCCCGAAGGGTCATCATCACTAGCCCCGGTAATCAATCCGGGACCAAATACTTTGTTTATTTTTTTGAGGATCGATTTTTTTCTGGATGTGAATGTCATGGTATATCGCTGGTAAATATAAATTTATTTATAGCGGATATATGCTGAAATTGATTGTTTTCAATCCAACATATTAAAAAATATTAAAGCCGAACTTTTATGTCCGGCTTTAATATTTTAGCATAATATTTAATGGTTAATATCCCCATTTTTTCATGATTTCCAAATCCTCTTTGGCGCAATCAATCGGTTGTTTGCCTTGATATGATTCTTGTTCAATGATGAAATGTTTGGTTCCCCATTTCCTGCCAAGGTCAACTACTTCTTTTACGGGGATAATCCCCTTACCAAGTATGGTTGATTCGAATTTATCGTGACCAGATGTAGCTGTAATCTCATCTTTTACATGCATCGACTCAAACCTACCTGGATATTTTTTCATGATATCCAATGCCTTAGCGCCTCCGTTAATCATATTTCCGATGTCTAATTGTTGCATCACCAACTTTGGATCTGTTTCTGTTAAGATGATGTCGAATAAAGTTCTTCCTGAAAGTGATTCACTAAACTCAAAATCATGGTTGTGGTAACCGAATTTCATGCCAAACTTTTGACAAAGCTCGCCAGATTTGTTAAAAACATTCATGAATGACTTTAGCTCATTGATGTCGGTTCTTGTTTTTTGTTCCATAGATGGACTTATCACAAACATCTGACCCATGGCTGCTGCATCCTCTACAGTGTATTTCCAAGAATCGGTGAAGTCATTGTTTTTTGCATCCCAGTGTTGGGTTGACATTACAGTATGTCCACTCGGCATTTTCATGCCTAAATCATCTAATACTGTTTTAAATTCTTTAGCAGTCCACCCATAGAATTTTCTATTGATATAATTCGCATGTTCAACATGCTTGTAACCCATGGCGGATAGTTGTTTCAGTGTTCCCAGTGGGTCTGCCTTCATTTCACTTCTGATAGAATAGAGCTGAATCCCTGTAAGTTCTCCTTTTTTAGCCTGGGCAAAAAGATTTTGTTGCAAAAGGGAAGTACCTAATGCTGCAAATGTTGTGTTTCGAATGAATTGTCTTCTTGAATTATTCATAAATCATTTATTTCATGTTTAAGCAATGCGTTAAGTTACTGAAAAAAAACATTTTTTTATGATTGAATTGATATTATTGCTTACAAAATTATTTCAAAAATGGTGCTGTTCTACTTTCTTTGCATTTCTTTAGCTTATCTGGTTTGCCTGCATAAACAAGTTGTCCGCCTTCATCCCCCGCTTCTGGTCCGAGTTCAATTACCCAATCTGCCGACTTAATTACATCAATATTGTGTTCTATTACTATGATTGTATGTCCTTGGTCTATTAAGGCATTGAAGGACGCCAATAATTTTTTGATATCATGGAAATGCAATCCTGTTGTGGGTTCATCGAAAATAAACATGATTTTTCCTGATTGACCTTGGCCTTTTCCTTTTCCTAGAAAGCTTGCTAATTTAACACGCTGGGCTTCTCCGCCGGATAATGTATTGCTGGATTGTCCTAATTTAATGTATCCCAATCCTACATCACTTAATGGCTTTAGCTTAGTTGAGATGTCTTTTTCATCACTAAAAAACTCAATCGCTTCATCCACACTCAATTCCAATATCTCAAAAATATTTTTGGAATTGTATCTAACTTCCAATACTTCTTCTTTGAATTTTTTGCCGCCGCAACTTTCACAGGTCAGATGAACATCTGCTAAGAATTGCATTTCTACCGTTTGTTCACCTTCGCCTTTGCATGCATCGCATCTACCTCCATCAACATTGAAAGAAAAATGTTTTGGTAGGTAACCTCTTATTTTACTCAATGGTTGAGAAGAAAACAGTTCTCTCACAGCATCCCAGGCTTTAATATACGTAACAGGATTGCTTCGCGATGATTTTCCAATGGGGTTTTGGTCAATCATTTCGATTTGCTTGATCAATTCAATGTTGCCCGAAATACTTTTGTGAGCGCCTGGGTTATCTGATATGCCTGTTATGTTTTTCTCTATTGCGGGAAATAGAATTTTCTTGACCAGCGTTGTTTTCCCACTTCCACTGACCCCACTGATTACCGTTAATATTCCCAATGGGAACTCAACATCTATGTTTTGTAAATTATTTTCAGTGGCACCTATTACACTTATTGAATTTTGCCAAGATCTGACTTGCTTTGGGATTTCAATTTTTTCATCCCCACGGAGGTAGGCCCCTGTTAAACTTCTTGGCGTACTAATGATTTCATCATAGTTTCCTGCCGCAACAACTTCTCCGCCGAGGTGACTAGCAAATGGGCCCATATCAATGATGTGATCGGCCTCGCGCATCATCAACTCATCATGCTCAACTACTACAACTGTATTTCCCAAATCACGCAAGTTTTTCAACACTTTAATCAGCCTTTCAGTATCCCTGCTGTGGAGGCCAATGGAAGGCTCATCCAAAATGTAGAGGGAATTGGTGAGGTTGCTTCCAAGGCATCTTGTTAGTTGAATACGCTGACTTTCACCGCCGCTGAGGGTATTGGCCACCCTTTCCATCGTAAGGTATCCGAGTCCTACATTCAGCATTGTGTCTATCCGCTGGCTCAATTCCAACAAAATTCTTTTTGCAATCGCGGTTTTGTGTGAATTGAGTTTTAGGTTTTCAAACCAAGTGGCTAAATCTCTGATGGGCATCCTGCATAATTCACCTATATGAAGTCCATTAATTTTGACGTACAAAGCTTCTTGCCTTAGTCGATAACCATCACAAGTTGCACAAACAGTTCTTCCTCGGTATCTAGACAGCATTACACGAAACTGGACTTTGTAAAGATTCTCTTCTACTTCTTTGAAAAAAGCATTGATACCTTGGGCATGTTTATTCCCCTTCCACAAAATGCTTTTTTGTTCAGGCGTAAGCTCATTGTAAGGTCTATGCACCGGAAAATCGAAATGTTTTGCACCTTTAACGAATTGATCTTTCCACCAAACCATCTTTTCTCCCTTCCAAGGTGCGATGGCACCATCAAAGACACTTAGGCGTTTGTCGGGAACTACCAAGTCTGCATCTATTCCCAAAACTTGAGAGTAGCCTTCACAAGTTGGACAAGCACCATAAGGGTTATTGAAAGAAAACAGATTTGGAACGGGTTCTTCAAAACGGATTCCATCCATTTCGAATTTATTTGAATAGCGTATGGGGTCTTCATCATTTCTTTTCAGGTACAAAGAACCTTCTCCTTCATAGAAAGCGAGTGACAAAGAATCTAGCATTCTGTTTTCTTCATCTTCATCAAAATCTTTTACTATAAATCTGTCTATTAATAAGTAAGTTGAAGCATTGGGTTTCCATTTAATATCTTCCAATAAATCTTCTATCTGTAGAATTTGATTTTTATCACTTGCATATAACCTGGGAAAGCCTTTCTGCAACAACAAAGAAAGTTCTTCTGATAGCTTTCTGTTTTTTGAGATGGAAAAGGGTGTGATCAGAAATACTTTATCACCTGCCTGAAAAGCACAAATAGTTTTCAGAATATCTGTGGTGTCATCTTTTTTTACTTCCTTTCCAGAAATGGGTGAAGTTGTTGTACCTACACGCGCATATAACAATCTTAGGTAATCATATATTTCCGTCATGCTGCCTACGGTAGACCTCGGCGAGGTGGCATTTACTTTTTGTTCGATGGCAACCGCAGGACATAAACCTGATATATGATCAACATCAGGTTTGTCCATCCGCATTAAAAACTGACGCGCATAAGCACTTAAACTCTCTGCATAACGTCTTTGGCCTTCTGCAAACAGGGTATCTATTGTTAAAGAAGACTTTCCAGAACCGGAAACTCCCGTGACCACAGTAAGGGAATTCCTAGGTATTTCTACGTACACATTTCGTAGATTATGCATCCTTGCTCCTTGAATAAAAATGGAGTCTTTTTTGATCTCATTTTTTTCTGATTCCTTCTTTTCCTTTACTGGTGCGGCTTTTGACATAATGTTTTACAAATATAATGTGAATGTTTTAATGAATCACCGAGTAGTTTTACTATGTTAAAAATTGTATTTAAAATTAGTTTGACATTTTTACGCTTAAGGGTCGTACAATAAAATACTGATTTCTCTTAAATAAATTCTATAAAACTTTGAAGAGCATACAATTATTCTAATTTTGAATAACGAAAGCGAAAAACAAATGAATTAGTGAAACACATAGTTAATTTTTTTTCGGCTTGAGTCCAATCATATCCAACCAAAAACCATTTTTATGAGATCCATTATCAACCTAACTGACCAACAATTAATTCAACTTTTTGTTAACGGAAATTCCGAAGCACTCGAAGAATTGGTTAACCGACACAAAGACAGAATTTTTACTTCAATAGTTCTTCTTGTCAAAGATAAGAGTCTTGCAGAAGACATTTTCCAAGACGTTTTTATCAGAGTAATTGACACTTTCCGTTCTGGAAATTATACCGATGAAGGTAAATTTTTGCCATGGGCTTTAAGAATTGCACACAACCTTTGTGTAGACCACTTTAGAAAAGTAAAGCGTTCTCCATTGGTTCAAAATAACAACGAAGATTTCGACATTTTTGATACATTGAATCTTTCAGAGGAGGGGGTTGATGGTAAAATCATGAAATCTCAAAGCCATGCCCGTGTTCGTCAAATGCTTGATATGTTGCCAGATGATCAAAGGGAAGTTATTGTAATGAGGCATTTTGCAAACCTTAGCTTTAAGGAGATTGCGGAGAAAACAAATTGCAGCATCAACACAGCTTTGGGTAGGATGCGTTACGGGTTGATAAACCTCCGCAAGATGATGGAAGAACATCAAGTTGCACTATAAGAGATTCTTTTTCTCATCCATAGTTTACTTACGGGGACAAATTTGGTCCCCTTTTTTTATTTTATCAATCCAAAAGCATCAAGTCCACATTGTAACCAAGCAGCATATTCCGCAGCATTTGGTGTGTAACCAACTGGTGAGGTAAGCAGTTTTTCGTCTGGAGATATTAGTACATACCAAGGCTGAGAGCTTGCATTAAAGTTTTCTGTTTGAAATAAACCCCATTTATCACCTACCGTAACGATGTTTACCTTGCTTCCAGACTTTGTTGTATATTCTTGTTGTTGGTCTGCAGGAAGAACCCGCTTATCGTCAACATACAAAGAAACCAATATATACTTTTCCATGAGCGACCTAACTTCTGCTTTTGTCCAAACATTTTCTTCCATTTTTCTACAATTCACACAAGCCCAACCGGTAAAGTCAATTATAATGGGCTTATTTAATTGTTTGGCTAGTTTCAATGCTTCATCATAATCTTTCAAGGGTTCTTCACAATTAATTGGCTCGTTATAAATGCTGTAGCATACCGGTGGTGGAAATCCACTTACCAAACTCAAATTCGCCCACTTTGTATTTGTAATGCCTGGCATTAAATAAACTGTGAATGCCAACACAACCACCGCAAATAGTTTTCTAAGTGGCTTTATCTTTTCACCTTTAGTATCATGGGGAAACCTAAGCCAACCCATTAGGTATAAAAACAAGGCGATAAAAATGAGTATCCATATTCCAAAGAAGACTTCTCTTTTCACAAGCGACCAATGTGCTACTAGGTCGGCATTCGACAAGAATTTAAGCGCCAAGGCCAATTCTATAAATCCCAACACAACTTTTACAGTGTTGAGCCAGCCACCACTTTTCGGCAATGAGTTCAGCCATTGTGGGAATAGCGCAAATAGCGCAAATGGGAGACCTAACGCTACGCCAAATCCTGCCAGTCCCGCCGTTAATGGCCAAGCGCCTTCTGTTGCAGTTCCCACCAAAAGTGTGCCAAGGATTGGACCCGTACAAGAAAAAGAGACAATGGCCAGTGTTAACGCCATGAAAAAAACGCCTGCTAATCCTGAGCCTTGCTTCGAGTTGGCCGAATTAGCCAATCCTCCGGGTAAAGTAATTTCATAGTATCCAAAAAATGAAATGGCAAAAAATATGAATATTGCAAAGAAGGCAATGTTCAGGTAAATATTTGTGGCGATGTCGTTGTAGATGGTTGGACTAACATTTCCAATAAGATGAAATGGAATGCTAAAGGCTGTATATATCAAGAAAATAAAAAATCCATAGAGAATTGCAAGTCTTTTGCCGGAACTTTTGTGGCTGGCATGTTTTGTAAAAAAGGAAACGGTTAGGGGTATCATCGGGAATACACAAGGCGTAAGCAAGGCTACAAAGCCTCCCAATAAACCCAACAGAAAAATCCCCCACAGGCTGCTTTTTTCTTCTGTTGTTCCATTTCCACAATCCTTGATTGGTTTTGACAAATCAAGTCCTGCAATTAAAATCTTTGCATTGTTATTTTTTCCTCCTTCTATCGGGATGTCAAAATTTGCATTTTCTCCTGGAAAAAAAGAATCCCCTTTACCGTATGTAAAGGTTAGCGTTGGCCTAAATGTAGCTGGAACATTGCCAGTAAATTCGATAGTTGCTTCAAACTGAACAGTTGATTTATAGACTTCAAATTTTTGATTTTCAAAAATTAAGCTTTCTATGATGGTTGATTTTCCTACTGCAGCAAGTGAATCTGTGATGATGATGGATGAGTCTGAAACGAGCAAAGCAACAGCTGGTATACCCTCAAAATAGGTTTTAGGAGAATAAATTTCCCATTTGTCCGCATTCGATGTTTCAAAAATCAGCTTGTATTTTTTTTCAGCTATTTTTTTTGAAGACCCTTTCCATTCAATGGAAACTTGGTCCTGTCCTTTTGCAAAAAAAGAAAGCAAAAGGAAAAGAATGAAGGCCGGGAATTTAAGCATGTAATTTCTTTAAGGGTTATCCGCCAATAGGTATTTTGAAAGAAAATTCAGATGGAGGAAGACAAAGTTCATCGTTACAAACCATAAACTCAACCTTTCCATTCAAATTAGTTTTGGCTTTAGTATTTACCCGCACAATTTGGATAAAAGTGGCGGTTTTTTCATAATAATTTACATTGCCATCCCAAGCATCTTCCCTTTTTGTAATTTTTTTTCCTTGCTCAAGAACCTTTCCTGATAAAGTCAACAATGGATTTGGTATAAAACTAAAGGTTGTTGGTAACGGACCTTCAACGCCTGCAACTTGAGCATACATATGGTAGTTTCCTGCAATGGTTGCAGTGATGCGAACTTCATACATTTTATCGCCCATTTTTTTCGCTGAGGATGCCCAACTAACTTGTTTTCCAGAGCCTACTTGAGCTGATGATGACATTGGTAAACTCATCATCAACATAAATGCAAACACAATATTTTTATACATAAAATTAATTTAAGCGTTTATGAGCTCATTTACGGCATTCAGAAATAGTGTTTGAAATACAATCCTTCCATCAGTGTTATGCAGCTTTTCTGCACAAGCCCTTTCTGGATGTGGCATCATGCCAAAAACATTTCTTTCTTTATTGCAGATTCCAGCAATATTTTCAGCAGCACCATTCGGATTGGATTCTTTCGTAACATTTCCTTCGCTGTCGCAATATCGATAAATAATTTGATTGTTATTTTTCAATTCAAGCAACGTGCTTTCATTGGCATAATAGCGACCCTCTCCATGGGCAATTGGTATCATAAGAGGTTGATGTTCGTTTCCAATGATGAACAAGTTTTTACAAATAAATTGTTGGTTTTCATTCTTCAACAACACACCTGGCAACAAACCTGATTCACATAAAATCTGAAACCCGTTGCAAACACCAAGCACTTTGCCGCCACGTTTGGCAAATTCAATGGTTTCTTGCATCATCGGGCTGAAGCGAGCAATAGCACCACAACGTAAATAATCCCCAAAAGAAAATCCTCCTGGTAAAATAATGCAGTCATCTGTAGTAAAAGCAGATAAATCATTGTCTTTATGCCATAATGCAATAACCTCTTGCCCTAAATCATCCCTTAATGCTCCAATCATATCCTGATCACAATTGGATCCAGGGAAAACCACAACGCCAAATTTCATGTTTGTTCTGTTTGATGCAAATTTATAACCTTTCTTTGAATGTGATTGTGTTAACCACTACTTTAACCCAAGAAACAGAGGAATATTAACAGCATGAGAAGCAGATTTGGCCAAAAATATTTTTTGCTTGATAGAAATAGCGGTGTTATCAAGAAACCGCTTGGGATTACCAGCAGATAAAGTGTAAAAGGGAAGTTTACCAAAGAGAGAAAATTGATTACTACTGCACAAATAAATAAAACGAACATCACTGTATATGTTTTTCGGCCTTGAATAAGCATTTTGCTTACCAATCTATTTGATCTTAAAATCCCTAAAAGGGGCATCAAAAGAAAAAAAGCGATTTTTACCCAACTTAAAATGTCTAATTGAGGGAATGTTATGCTAAATTTTATCTGCTGAAAAATCGTTGTTTGTGAAAAGTTTGAACTTAGGTACAAAATGGAAACTAAAAAATAAAAGGGCAACACCAGTCCTGTAACGGCCAGCATGATTTCACGCAGGGAGGTTGGCCGCATGATAATCAATGAAATGAATAACCAAATACACAAAGGCAAGTAGCTGATGCTGAAACATGTTATTGCTCCTGTAAAAAAATAGGCAATTAAGATGGAGTTATTAACCTTTTCTTTTTTATATACCGAAAGAATATTTGAGATTGATAGCAACAGCATCCCATTGATGCTCAGCATGTATGATTGATAATGGAGTGGAACCAATGAAGTCATTAACACATAACCTAAGGCAGGTAAAAAACCTGGGCGGTCGAAAATTTTCTGGTCATTTATTATCTTGTTGAAAAATAAAGATTCAATAACTACTATTGCGGTTGATGCTAATAAATTTAAAACAACCGGTTTTTCAAAAAAACCTCCTGTTATTTGCAGAAAATTAAGCAAATACAATTTGTTGTCTATTAACAAGGTTGTATGCCAACCTGATGTTGTGATGCTATAATAGGGAATTGCTGCTATGATTACAAGCAACATAATGGCTATTGGATGGCTATTCTTAAAAAGTCTTATCACTGTTTAGGTATCAGAATTCTAGTTTTGCAAAGCAAATATAGTTCTTGTACATGCAGGGTAAAATTATTTGTCTCAACCCTACCTGTTTACCAAACTTTGGAAGAAAATCATAGTCTCTGCTTAGGTTTTTTAATGTCGGTTGCCTTTTTAATTTTCCATCGCCATCAATCGTTGCACTGTTCAAAAGCAATTCCCTTTTTTCTTTTTGATTGAACAAAAACCGAAGCTCATTGCCAGTATTAAACAACACAAATGAAATGTATGAATCAGTATTGTCGTCATACTGGGTTTTTCTGATGGTATTGCTCCATTGAAGTTTGCCATCAGATCCAAAGAAAAAAACCATGATGTTCTCTGACGAATGTCTAATTAAGTTATTTTGACTAAATCGGTTAAATGGATCGTACATACCACCATAACTCATGCGGTTTAGTGGACTATAATATCCAAAATCATAGGGATACATCATGCTGTTTCCATATAAATAATCAAACCTATTCCATGAATTGGCTTTCGACGAGCTGAAATAAGATTCAGAGGTAATTACAAAGCCACCATCCTGAGTTGGAATAATTTGTCTGATAAAATGGTCGTTGAATGCTGTCTTTAATGAACCATTTTCTCCTTTCGCATCTAACCTTAAGCTGTCATTAAATTGAAAACTCGTTTCCTTTACAATCTCTTGGTTTTTTTTATCCCAAATGATTGAATACAAACCATCAATGTTACCCCTCTTCTGCTTATAGTACAATGATGTTGCTACAATGCGTTTGTTGTAGTTGTCAAACTTTAGCTTTACTTCATCCAAAGTTTTGTCTTTTAGTTGTAGCGTAATGACAATCGGTTTGTTTTGATCTGCTTTTTTATATATCAAATCAAGCTTGTTGATATACTCCCTGCTGCCGGTTCTTCCGCACCTGCCAAAAATAAAATCTCCATCATTATCTACCAAGAAATCTGTAAATGACCACTCCCTGTCATTCGTCTGTAAATTGAATCCGCTTTTGTTAATCAAACTCATTTGATTATCATACAAGAGGGAAGTTATTTCATAATTCCTCTCATGTTGGCGTTTAACTTTGAAAATCATAATCTTTTTCTTGTCATCACTGTTTATTACACTGTAGATTTTGTTTTCTCCTAATCCCTGCGTTTGAGTTGTGTCCAAATCAACTGGGTCTGTCATTAACTTTCCATCGCCATTGATTTTTACCATGCTACAATGAAGTATATTTCTTTTTTGATATTGATAAATCATGTAGCAAAAGTCTGGGTAAGAAATAAATTCCACATTAACCACCCTGTCTGGAAGAAAGTCTAACCTGATTCTGTTTTTCATAACCATCTCATTGTCATAAATACAGATGTCATGTCGATTTTTGAAGTTTTTATACACATTGTAATTGCCTCCAACCTTTCCTATAATCTCAAAGTTCATGTCTCTGAGGTCTTCTTTGTCGATCACTGAATAGGAAATCTTTTGTGCAGATAGCATTCCGTGCATTAAAACCAACAATAATATGAGGATTGTATTTTTCATTTTTTCTATTTCTTCATTAAAATTAAGAGAACACTTCCAAAGAATCTTTTATCTGGGCTCTTTTCTCTAAAACCAATTCTTTTTTTATGGTAATTTTAATTTTTTAATGCTTTTAGAAAACAACAAATATTTTCATCTAGCTTTGTTGTGCCATTTTTCGGCAATTTAATTTCTGCTACAGTGAGTAAAAACATGAACAAAGTAACCGGTGCTGGGTTACTGATAGCCTTAGGGATAATTTATGGAGATATTGGTACATCTCCTCTTTACGTTTTCAGCGCTATAATAAACGGTAGAGTAATTAGCGAGGAGTTGATTTTAGGGGGTATCTCCTGTATTTTCTGGACACTCACTTTGCAAAC
Source organism: Chitinophagaceae bacterium (assembly GCA_947489175.1). Lineage (GTDB taxonomy): Bacteria > Bacteroidota > Bacteroidia > Chitinophagales > Chitinophagaceae > Pollutibacter. The sequence goes on from CANLED010000030.1 coordinate 11,651, forward strand.
TACAGTGAAGTATGTTATTTTAACCCTTCGGGCTGATAACCGGGGTGAAGGTGGCATATTTTCTCTTTATACCTTGGTCCGCAGAAGAAAAAAATGGCTTGTTGCTCCAGCCATGATTGGGGGAGCTGCTCTCCTTGCGGATGGAATGATTACTCCGCCCATATCAGTTACATCTGCTGTGGAAGGACTTACACAGCTACCAAGATTCGCCCAAATTCAAGAGATACAAATCGTTTACATCGTTTTGGGAATTTTAGCTGTATTATTTTTTATGCAGCAGTTTGGTACTGCTGCTATTGGAAAGCTTTTTGGACCTGTTATGTTCATCTGGTTTGGCATGCTTGCTGTTTTGGGTATCATGAACCTATCAACTGATTGGAATGTACTCAAAGCTTTTAGCCCCCACTATGCTGTTAACTTGTTGGTTAACTATCCCAAAGGATTTTGGCTTTTAGGTGCCGTATTTCTCTGTACAACAGGTGCGGAGGCTTTGTATTCTGACTTAGGCCATTGTGGGAAAAATAACATTAGATATTCTTGGATAGCTGTTAAAGTATGTTTGATCCTGAATTATTTAGGTCAAGGCGCTTACTTACTTACGCAAAATGGAAAACTTTTCGCCAATACCACCCTCATGAAGGAG
>CANLED010000031.1 GCA_947489175.1 Chitinophagaceae bacterium
ATTCAAGCTGGTGGCGGTTACGTTGGTATCCATGCAGCTACAGATTGTGAATATACGTGGCCTTGGTATGGTAAACTTTCTGGTGCGTACTTTAAAAGTCACCCTAAACAACAAATGGCTAAATTAGTTGTAAACGACAAAACCCATGCCAGCACTTCACACCTGCCTGATGTTTGGGAGAGATATGATGAGTGGTACAACTTCAAAAAAGCACCGGGTGCAGAAGTTAAAGTGCTGATCAGCATCGACGAAAAATCTTATGAAGGTGGTTCAAATGGGGATAGTCATCCAATGGCTTGGTACCATGATTTTGATGGTGGACGCGCTTTTTATACTGAGTTAGGCCACACAAATGAGTCATTTGCAGAACCACTTTATTTGAAACACGTATTGGGTGGAATTAAATATGCTATTGGCAAAAATGCCAAGCTTGATTATACAAAAGCAAAATCATTGCTTGTTCCTGATGAAGATCGTTTTACCAAAAACGTTCTTGCTTTTGGCGTATTTGATGAACCTACAGAAATGGCTATCCTTCCAAACTTTGACATCCTCATCACCCAGCGAAAGGGAGAAGTGATGTTGTACAGCAATGCTACTAAAAAAGTAACAGAGGTAGGTAAGTTTGATCTTTATTCAAAATCTGGTGTGAAAGGTGTTAATGCTGAAGAAGGTTTGTTGGGAATCACGGCAGATCCAAATTACGCGAAGAATAACTATATCTACATGTATTATTCTACTAATGATACAGCTGCAAATAGGTTGTCTCGATTTGTTTTTAAAGATGGCAAACTTGACATGGCTTCAGAGAAGAAAATTATTGACGTTGCCCAAACGAGGTTTATTTGTTGCCATACGGGTGGTTCATTAGCATTTGGTCCAGATGGTTCTTTATACCTTTCAACAGGCGACAACACAACACCTTTCAATCAACCTAATTCAAAATATATCTCAGACGGTTTTGGTCCAATAGATAACCGTGCTGGATTTGAGCAATTTGACGGTCGCAGGGGATCAAGCAATACAAATGACTTGCGTGGAAAGGTGTTGCGTCTTAAAATAAATCCAGATGCCACATATTCAATTCCTGAGGGAAACTTATTTAAGCCGGGCACACCAAAAACCCGCCCAGAAATTTATGCAATGGGTGCTAGAAACCCTTACCGTATTTCAATCGATAGAAAAAAAGGATTCCTTTACTGGGGTGATGTTGGTCCGGATGCCGGAAACGACAAACCTGATGAAAAAGGCTCTCGTGGATATGATGAATTAAACCAAGCACGTAAAGCTGGTTATTTTGGATATCCTTTGTTCATTGGAAACAACTACCCTTATCGTCAATTCAATTATGAAACTGGTGAAGTGGGAGATTTCTTTGATCCCAAAAAACCAATGAATCTTTCAAAAAACAATACTGGACTTACAGAACTTCCTCCAGTGAGTCCTGCTTTTATTTGGTACCCTTATGCAAATTCTCCAGACTTTCCTGAAGTAGGAACAGGGGGAAGAAATGCAATGGCTGGTCCAATATACTATCCTGAATTTTATCCTAAGGAAACACGCTACCCAGATTATTTTACTGGAAAGTTGATGTTTTACGAGTGGATTAGGGGATGGATTAAAATGGTTTCTATGGATGAAGAGGGAAATTTTCAAAAGATGGAACCCTTTATGCCCAATACCAAATTTAACAGTGCAATGGACGTAGAGATAGGACCAGATGGTAGATTTTATGTGTTAGAATATGGTTCAGGATGGTTCTCAAAAAACAAGGATGCTGCCCTTTCACGAATAGAATACAATGCCGGAAACAGAGCTCCAAAGGCAACTCTTTCTGTTGGCAAACTATCTGGTTCAATTCCATTTACTGTTAATGTTGACGCTTCTGGTTCTAAAGATCCGGATAATGATGTACTTACCTATAACTGGAGTTTTGGAAATAGCATCAAGAAAACAACCACAACATCTACAACTTCTTTCACTTTTACGAAAGCAGGTGAATATGCAATTTCTGTAGCTGTTAAAGACGCTAAGGGTGCTACAACCAAAAGCGAAACGATAAAGATCTATGCTGGTAACGAGTCTCCATTAGTTGATGTTAAAATTGCCGCAGGTAATAATTTCTACTACCCAGGTGTGCCTGTTAACTACGCTGTTAATGTTAAGGATAAAGAAGATGGTTCAACAGAAAAAGGTGGTATCGATAACAAATCAATTTATGTTAAAGTTGATTATTTAAGTGGACCAGATAAAGCACAAATTGTAGGACATCAGGTTATGAGTGCTTTAAATGAGGGAAGAAACCTTGCTGCTACCTTAGATTGTAAGGCTTGCCACAAGGAAGAAGAAAAGTCGGTTGGACCGGGATACAAAATGGTTGCGGCAAAATATGAAAAAGACCCCAAGGCTAAAGCTTATCTAACCAACAAAATCATCAAAGGTGGTGGTGGTGTTTGGGGTGAAACAGCCATGGCAGCTCACCCTGATCTAAAACAAGATGAAGCAGATTTGATTGTTGACTGGATTTTAAGCCTAAACAAGAAAGATTCACCATCGCTTCCTTCAAATGGAGCTATCACTCCTACTGATAGCGACATGGGTCCTGGTAACCTGATGCAAATCACTGCTAGCTATACCGATAAAGGTGGATTTGGCATAAAGCCATTGAGTTCAGCAAACACTGTAACATTGAGAAGTGCATTGATAAACATGCCTACCAGCAATGCTGCTGTTAGGGTTGATATAAAAAACTGGAACGAGCACCGAGCAGCATTTTTGAATGGTGATGATGGATGGTTGGAATTTTCGGATATCAATCTCGATGGGGTAAGTGCAATTGAATTTGGTTACGGTATTCCACAACAGTTGGATAAAGGTTATGTATTGTCTTTGTTCCAGGACAGTCCAAATGGAACTAAAATTGGCGAGCTGAAATTGGAAAATGTGAAAGCAACAATGTTCAGTAAATCTGCTGTAGTGTTACAAAATGTGAAGCAAGGTGGTCACAAGTTGTTTATGAAGATTCTTAGGGTTGATAAAGCAGAAACCCACAGGTTGGCTACAATTTCAATGAGGTTGGTTCCAAAAAAATAAACAAACTGAAATAATAAAAGCCGGGGCTATTTAGCTCCGGCTTTTTTATGTAAAAAAATATTGATAGTTACTACAATCACGATGATGAGAAGTCCACCAAACTCACGGGCATTCTCAATCCATGGCTTCGTTGCTTTCATGCTTTGAACTAGATTTTCAGCATTGTATTTACCATACCAATCCATTACTCCGTCCCTAACAAACAGCAGTTTTAGCGAAAATCCCAAGCAAAAAATAATCGCAGCAGCATGGGCAAAAAAATCATACTTCTTGGTCGCGTTCATGATACAAATAATTGCTGCATAGCCATAAATAGGTATCCATAAATAAGGATCTGGATCATTATATTGAAGAATGGCAAACAAAGCAAATACCACTGCAAAAATGATATTGAGTTTCTTCATAGGTTATGCGAGGTATTTTATGAGGTTTGACTTGATATAATCTATACTCATTTTGATGCTGTCAAAAGGAGAGCCTGGACAAACATCTTGTTCTACAAAGAAATGTTTCATGCCAGAGAGTTCAGCATTTTTGAAGATTGTTGCAAAATCAATAACACCATTTCCTACTTCTGTGAAATTCTTGCCTTCGGTTTTATCCATGTCTTTAACATGCCATAGGGCAATCCTTCCTTTGTGTTGATTGAACAATGCTATTGGATCTTTACCCGCTTTCATCACCCAGTAAAGGTCAAGCTCAATCTGCACCAATGAAGGGTCTGTTTCTTTGGTCAAAATATCAAATGGAATTTGTCCATCTATTTCCTGGAACTCAAAATCATGGTTATGGTAACAAAGTTGAATGCCGGCATCCTTGCATTTTTTGCCTGCAATGTTCAATTCAGCTGCAATTTTTTTGTAGTCATTAATGGATGTGCGTTCTTCAGGCATTAAATAAGCCACTACCATGTATTTTTGTCCAATCGCAGCAGCATCAGTTACCGCTTGATCCCAGCCATTCAATATCGTACCTGGTATCTTTTTGTTTCCAAAATTGCCATACATGTAATGTCCTGAAGTGGCTTTCATTTTTAATTCAGCTAAAAGGGCTTTGTATTCAGCCGGGTCCATGCCAAAAAATTTCCCGTTATAGCCGAAATTTTCAACTTCTTTAAACCCAAGCCCAGCAATTTTTCTGAGGGTTCCTTTGGCATCTTTTGAAATTTCATTTCTAACAGTATAAAGTTGTACGCCAACTTTTTTATTTCCTGCAAATGAAAAAGCATTTGCATCTTTTATTAATACTGTACCGGCTGTAAATAAGCCAATTTGTTTGAGTAAACTTCTTCTTGTAATCATAATGTTGATTTTACATTTGACGACAATTTAGAATTAATCTCTTGAATTTACCTGATTTCTTTCAATTATTAACTTTAATGATTGCAATCGTCGGTATGACAATGATCCGCTGTTCTGCACTTTTTGAAGTTGATATAATGTGCAGTTACAATCAATACAACAGCTGGTAACAAAAACCAGATTTGATAAACATGAAAAATTTGCTTTAAAATCAATAATATCATGCCTAGGCTGAACAATAAAATTGGAATCAAAGTGTGGTGGTGTTTTTTAAAGCCATGCATCAAAGAGTAAATACCAATAGACATCGCTAAGACGATCATCAATATTTCAAAATAAAGGTTATTAATGATGTTGAAGCCCAATATGGGCAAGCTTGTTATAACCAATGGCAACAATGCACAATGGATGGCACAGGCTATGGATGCAGTAATCCCTAAAGCGTCATAATTGATTTTAAACATGGTAAAGAATAGCAAATTTAAGCATTTTGCAACAAAGTTGCATTCATCGATTCATATTTATTAACTTTTGCCTGCGTACTTTTGCATTATAAATAGTGGTATGACAAAAAAAAGGGTTCTATATCTTGCTTTCTTTGTGGTTTTATTTGCGGTATTTTACGGTGTACTTACGTATACCACAGATTTTGCCAAAGTAAAGTTGCCTATTCTCAATACCGTGCAGAATTTTTATTTTATCAAACAAGATGGATCTAAGGTTTCACAACAAGAAGTAAAGAACAGGGTATATGTTGCGGAGTTTTTCTTTACTACTTGTAAAGGTATTTGTCCTAAAATGAATAAAAACATGAAGGCCATTTATGAAAAATTCAAAAAAGATTCGAATTTTCTCGTAATATCCCATACTGTAAACCCTAGTACCGACTCTTTACCCATACTAAATCATTATGCTGATTCATTGGGTGCTTCTAAAGAAAATTGGTGGTTTGTTACTGGAAGTAAGTCTGATCTTTATAGAGCTGCCCGCGAAAGTTACCTGCTTGATGATCCTAAAAATAATTCAAAAAATATCGATGAGCAGTTTTTACATACCCAGTTTTTTACGTTGGTTGATAGACAAGGCCGTGTTAGGGGTGTATATGACGGTATTAAAAAGGATGAGGTTGAACAATTAGTTAAAGACATTAATGAACTGATAATTGAATAAATTGGAGAAGCAAAGTGATCTTATATTGAAAAACAACGGGTTGAGTGTTACTTCAAGTAGAAAAAAGATACTTGAGGTATTTCTAAGTGCAGAAACAGCATTGGAGCACCAAGACATTGAAAAAATTGTCACACAGTATGATAGGGTAACTATTTATAGAACCCTACAAACATTTTTGGATAAAGGCATCATTCATCCTATTCCAACAACAGATAATTCAATCAAATATGCTGTTTGCAGTGAAACATGTGTAAAAACTGGTCATCACCATGATAACCATGTTCATTTTTTTTGTGACAAATGTGGGAAAACTGAGTGTTTAGATGATGTTGCAATACCATCTGTTATTTTACCAAGTGGTTATGATATGCATGAAATTAACATGGTAGTAAACGGCACTTGCAAAACATGCCGTGCATAAAAAAGTCCCGGTGTAAAAACACCAGGACATTCGTTAAGGCTCTGATTAGTAGCTATTTTATTTCAAGGATGAAAAGTCTTTAGCAAAGATATCATCCTATCCAAAGCCATGCAAAAATGTGGCATACCATAAAAGTGGTATCCTATAAAGTTTCTAGCTCTTTTTTCACAAAAAGCATCAATTCACTTATTTTTTCAGGGGAGAAATCAAAATCAATACCGGCTGATTTATACAATGCTGGTAATGTTTGTGTTCCACCCAAACTGAGTCCATGCATGTAGTTCTCCAATGCTTTTGTTGGGTTTTCCCTGTATTGTTTCCACATCCCAATGGCGCCAAGTTGTGCAATGCCATATTCGATATAATAGAAAGGAACTTCAAATAAATGAAGCTGACGTTGCCAGCTAAATGAACGATAAGGCTCCAATCCACTGAAATCAATTGATTTTGTTGAAAACTCACTTAAAATTCTCAACCAATTTTCTTTTCTTTCTTCGAGTGTATGGGTTGGATTTTCATAAATCCAATGTTGAAACTTATCTATTGTTGCAATCCATGGGAATATGGTAATCACGCGTTCTAATTGATGGCGTTTAGCCCTCTTCATTTCTTCCTCATTGTCGAAGAAAACATCCCAATGATCCATGGTAAAGAGTTCCATCGACATACTTGCCACTTCGGCCATTTCTGTAGGATATTCTTTGAAGCCCGTTAATTCCAATTCGTGCGATAAAAATGAATGGATTGCATGACCAGCCTCGTGCACCATGGTTGTGAGGTCAGACATCTGTGAAGCTGCATTCATAAAAATGAAAGGGGCACCGCTCTCTGCAAGTGGCATGTTGTAGCCACCTGGCGCTTTGCCTTTTCTGCTGTCAAGGTCAAGGTGGTTGAGTTCAGCCATCTTTCTCAAGCAATCTCCAAAAAAAGGATTCAGCTTGTCCAAGCACGCAATTGATTTATCAAGCAATTCTTTCCCATCAGCGAAAGGACGAAGTGGTTCAATGCCTGCTGGCTCTGCTTCGGTATCCCAAGGCCTCATTTTATCCAAGCCAAGTCGTTTGGTTTGTTCATCATAGATCTGATCAACAAGCGGCATTACTTCTTTCTTAACTGCCTCATGAAATTGAAAGCATGCAGCAGGGGTGTAATCGAAACGTCCCATTTCTGCAAACTTATAATCACGGTAGTTATTGAAGCCAGCATTCAACCCAATTTGATGTCTTTTCTCAATAAGTTTGCTGAATAAGTCATTCAGTGGTTCTTTATCTTGGACTCTTCTTTCTGCAATTTTTCGGTAAACAGTTTCACGCACATTTCTATCTTCACTTTCTAGGAACTTACCCGCTTGTTGCAATGTAAATTCTTGTCCATCCTGTTCTACCATCATCTTACCGGCAATAGAACCGTATTGCTGTTGCAAAACGCTGGATTCTGCTTGCAGCGGTATGTTTTCTTCCCTGAAAAGGTCAATGCTCTTTTTAACTGATCTTAGGTAAGTAAAGTATTTTTCTTGATTGAGTTCTTTGGTAAATGGACAAACAACCAATTTTTTATTCAAGATGTCTGCGTAAGGTTGAATCTTAGGCTGAATTTCCATGAAGAAAAAGTTGAAGGCCTCTTCAAGGGTTTTGTTTTCTGTATCACAGGTCATTCTAACCTGTCTCCAGCAAGCATCTTCGCTGATAAAAGCCTCGATCTCACTCGAATCTTTCAGCCATTGTTCAAGATCTTCTAAAGAATTGATTTCCCTTTCTTTCAGTTGAATGAAGTAAGGTTCAAGAATCGACCATTCCGTTAAAGTGAAATCTTTTGGCAGGAAATGGTGTTGAAGCTTTTCAATATTTGCGCTGTAATTCATAAAGGTGGATTTACATTAGAGACTAAATTGACTAATTCTCTTCTTCCTGGTCGTTTTCCTCTTCATCCAATTCTGTTAGTTTGATTTCAATTTCGTTCTTTTTAATCACACCAAACCAGCGCACCATTTTCTTCATATCACTGTTGTAAACCTTTTCAAAATCCATTTTTGGATACGCGGTTTCAAAATATGTTCTGATGGCATTATTGTCTTTTTCAGAAGGGAGTTCTAATCCGGCTGCATCCATTGCCATGAAAATTTCAGCAAGATTAACATTGTCGTCTTCTGTGTAAACTTCGATAGATTCGAGGTGTGAAAACTGATGCAATCTGTTGGAAATAAATTTTGTTGAGTTGTCTTCCAAAGACCTAACAATTGCACCATCTGATTTGCTTGTTACAAGTTCAAAAAGTCCTGAAAATCCTGTTACTGAAATGAGTTTATTGTATTCCATATCCACTTTTTATTGAACATGCAAGTTACAACCATTTTACTGAATATTGTTTTCAGCCAGGATGTCTGTAATCCTTTTTTCAATGGAAGTAATGTCGCTATACCCCCTTGTAATCATGTATAGCCTCGTTTCATCAACTTGGAGAAAGGCAGTAGGGAAGCCATTTACGTTGAGTTGTTTAATTAGTGTGAAATCATAGTTTGCCTTTTCTTTATACTCTTCTGACTTCAAATTGGCATAAAATTGGTCTGCTTCGATTTCATATTTTATAAGAAGATGCCTATATGCTTCAGGATCTGTTAGGTCACGGCCTTCATCATACAAGGAATACTGTAGGTCAGCAGCAAATTCTATTGTGCGGTTTGGATATAAATCCCTGAAAATTGCCATGGCGATTGCTGGCATTTCAGAATTAGGATGCCAATCGCTTTCGCCTGGATTTTTAATATGCCATAGGTAATCTTCTCCAAACTTCACGCCCGTCATGTTTTCAACGGTTTTATAGGCATCAAGGATATAATTGGCAATCACGCCAATATGCTGAGTTGATTCTACAGGAATCATCCCACCTGAAATCGTTTCAAATTCAAATTGATGTTTGTATTTTTCGTAGATGGTTTTAATAACTGGACTGAATCCAAAGCACCAACCACAATAAGCATCATAACAGTAAATAATTCTTGGCGTCATTTAATAGTTGCTTTTTCAAAAGACATGTCATAATCCTCACGGATTGTACCCATGACCCTATCCCAAAAAAGCAAATATAAACCATAGTTTCCTTTAAAAAACTGATGGTGTTGGTTATGGCTTACGGATGTATTGATCCATTTGCCAATTTTACTTTTGTTAAAGTTCTTTGGATACAATTCAAATCCTAGATGCCCGTAAATGTTGTATGTAATGGAAAAGAAAAAGAATATGAAGAAATGTAGTTTATGCATGGGAACGCAATAAAGAAAAACAATGAATACACCTGCTTCAACAACAGCTTCAAGTGGGTGAAATGCATAAGCAGCCCAGGGTGATGGGTTGGTGGATTTGTGGTGTATGAGGTGAAATAATTTGAACAATCTTTTGTGGTGCATCAGCCTATGTGTCCAATAAAAGTAGGTGTCGTGAATTAATATCATGAGCGGAAAGACTGCGATAAAATACAACCATCCTTTCGATGAGATTTTGGCGTATAGCAAGGTTGTTGATGCGATTTTTCATTTTGAATAAAAACGACTGGCACAATCGAGAATATCAATATGGTGAGAATTGAGTAAAATACCTCTCTTTTATAATGAAGGTTTTCAGGAAAATTTCTTTGAATTTTTTTACCTTCTTTTTTCTTTTTGAGCAGTATATAAAAAACATAGAAAAATGCTCCTGCCAAAATAAAATAACGGCTGCTAATCAGCACAAATATTTTTATGTATTTGTCCATAAAATATTAAGAAAAATTTAAGTGGTGTTTATTTCATTCTAAGATAATGCATTCAATATTAAAAAACGCCGCATTTTTTCCTGTTTTATCTTGGTAAAAAGCCCTGAATTTTGGCATGTCAATTTCTTTGTTACCTGTTAAATAAATAGGTTCGCCAAAGCCTGCCAATTTGTTTTTGTAGTCAAGATACCCGGGTAAAACAGGAACATTGGCTCCTAGCGCCGCAAAATAAAATCCAGATTTCCATTTTTGTACAAGCTTTCTTGTTCCTTCAGCTGGGATTGCTACAAAAAGGTTATTTGTTTGGTTAAATTTTTTAATAATTTGATCTGTCAAGCTTTGTTTCTTGCTCCGTTCTACTGGCATGCCGCCTGTATTTTTCAAAAGAATGGACAATGGAAATCTAAACAATTCCTTTTTTGCCAAGTAATTGACTTTCATACCCAGCATTCTAAATACTGCTAAGGCATAGATAAAATCCCAGTTTGAGGTATGTGGAGCTGCAATCACAACGGCTTTTTTGATATCTGGTGAAACAAGTCCATCAACTTTCCAGCCTTTGAGTTTAAACCACAGCACAAAAAATTTGGTAATCATAAGTTCTTTTTTTCCATTTTTGATTTCGCTTTATTGAACCCATTAATTAATGTGCAACAAGCCAATTGTCGCCTATCCCTGCTTCTGCCAATACGGGAACATTGTTGGGTAGAATCAACGCATTTTCCATATTCTCCAAAATCAACTTCTTCATTTCTTCGGCCTCTTCTTTTAAAGCATCGAATATAAGTTCATCATGTACTTGAAGAATCATTTTACTTTTGAGTTGATTTTTTTTGATGGCAGCTTGCACCTTGATCATGGCTATTTTCACCATGTCTGCTGCACTGCCTTGAATGGGTGAATTGATGGCGTTTCTTTCTGCAAATCCCCTTACCGTAAAATTGCTTGAGTTGATGTCGCGTAGCCATCTCTTCCTTCCCATCAACGTTTCAACATACCCTTTCTCCTTTGCAAATTGTATCGTTGATGCCATGTATTGGGTAATTCCAGGGAACTCCTTTTTATAGTTATCGATGATGGTCTTTGCTTCAGTTCTGCTGATGCCTAAATTTTCTGCTAATCCAAACGCACCTTGTCCATAAATGATCCCAAAATTCACACTCTTGGCTTTGTACCTCATTTCTTTGGTTACTGCTTCTTCTTCAATGCCATATACTTTGGCTGCTGTTGCTGTATGGATATCCTTTCCTAGCCTGAATGCTTCACACATGTTTGGGTCGCCACTGATGGCAGCCACTATCCTCAACTCTATCTGTGAATAATCCGCTGATATCAATACATGGTCACTGTCTCTAGGAATAAATGCCTTTCTGATTTCTTTGCCTCTATCGCTTCTTACAGGGATGTTTTGAAGATTCGGATTGTTGCTTGAAAGTCTCCCTGTTACTGCAACAGCCTGAGCGTAAGTTGTATGAACCCGTCCCGTTTTTGGATTGATCAACTGTGGCAAAGCATCTACATAAGTAGATTTCAACTTTGTAAGTTCTCTAAATATCAAAATATCGGATACGATGGGAAACTGATGTGCTAATTTCTGCAAAACATCTTCACCCGTAGCATATTGTCCAGTCTTTGTTTTCTTTGCTTTGGGATCTAGCATCAATTTTTCAAACAATACTTCTCCAAGTTGCTTGGGTGAAGCAAGGTTGAAACGAACACCTGCAATTTTATAGACAGACTCTTCAGCAATTTTTGCTTCTTTTTCTAATTCCTTGGAATACTCATTGAGAAAGGAAGTATCAACCCGAACGCCTTCAAACTCCATTTCAGCAAGCACCTTTACCAATGGGTTTTCAACCTCGAAAAACACTTTCTCAACATCCTTTTCTTTCATTTCAGGTTCAAAAACATTCTTCAACTGCAAAGTTATATCAGCATCTTCCCCTGCATATTCCTTTACCTGTTCCACTTCAACATCACGCATATTTCCTTGTCCCTTCCCTTTTTTTCCAATCAATTCAGTAATCGAAACAGGTGCATATCCTAGGTATTTGGCACTCAATACATCCATGCTTCTCTTTCCTTCAGGTTCAATTACATAATGCGCTAGCATGGTATCAAAAACATTTCCTACAAGTTCGAAACCATGATTTTTTAAAATCAGCAAATCATATTTTATGTTCTGACCGATCCATGTGATGGTTGGATTGTTGAACAGCACACTGAATTTGTTAAGGATTTCATGGGTTTCTGTTTTATTCTCAGGACAAGGAACATAGCTCGCAGTTCCTGGTTTGATTGAAAAACTGATTCCCACAATGCCTGCCTGATTTGCATCTAATCCCGTTGTTTCAGTATCAAAACAGATTTCTTTTTCATTCAATAGGATTGAGATCAACGCATCCATTTTCTCGACAGTATCAACCAAATCATATTCGTGTGGCGTATTGTTGATGTTCTTATCGGCTACAATATCTCCGCCATAATCTTCTTCTGAAGCTTGGGTGGTGGTGGAAACTGTAGTTGCTTCCCCAAA
>CANLED010000032.1 GCA_947489175.1 Chitinophagaceae bacterium
AGAATTAGGAACATCATTTAAATCTCCTGTAAGAATAACAGGATATGGCGATTTATCAATGATATTTTTCACAAAATCTGACTGCACTCCATGCCAATAAAACGTGTTCTTCATCCTCCGCAATACATGTTTAGATTCTGAGACATCCAATTTCGATTCATGGCGAAGGTCATCTATTGCTTTATACTCTCTCTCACCAAACCTAAAAGACTGTAAATGCACTGAATAAAATCGGATTGTATCATTTTTATATTTCAAATCAACATAGACTGTATTCTCAGACGTATTTTCAGGTGATTCAGGGTACTCTATCATCGTACCACCCAACAAAGGAAACTTAGAAAAAATAGCAATTCCAGACCTTTGTTCTGATTTGAAAAGCTCATCCCCTGCAAACTTTACATACTTATATCCAAGTTCATTTTTTATGATGAGGTATGGATCTTCTTTATCTAGCCAAGGGATTGAAAGAAATTCTTGAAAACAAATAACATCGGGCTGATATTTTTTTATTTGATTGTAAATTTTTTGATGATGATCTACAAGATTGGGTATAAAGCTTGATTCATCAAGGGGGATGAAATTCCTAATGTTCCATGTCATTACCCTAAGCTCTTCTCCTCTATCTACTATAAAATCATCTTGCTTATTAAATGAAAAGTGCACTGAAAAAGGAATGATGCCAATCAAAATAACGACCAATGAAATTAATGCCCACTTAGGCCGAACAAAGAGCCAACCAATCAGAAAAAGAACCAACAAAAGAAACAAGTATGGGAAAAACAAACCAAGAAAACCTGTAAACCACCAATCTTGTGGATTCAGGTGAGGAGCAAAACAACACCCAACAAATAAAATAGTAATTAATATGTGCAATGTAAGCAACAACCTGATTGCTAATGATTTTAGAAATTTACCCATTTTTACAAATTTTTAGGGGTTTAGCAGCATAAAAATCCTGTTTTGTAAACGGGAAAGGGATACTGCCAGTTTTTCAATTGGCATACAAAGATTTGTTGAAAAGAAGCTATTATATATCCTCTTTGCTGGCACGATTTAAAATCTTCTTCTCTTCGTCTGTCAACTTTTCATACCCATGCTGATTTATTTTATCAAGAATGGCGTCTATTCGCTGCTGCGACAAATTGATTTTTTTAGTAAACGGTGCTTTCGATCCTTGGTTGTAAAATGTAGTTTCTTTTACGGTCTTACCTTGCTTTTTTTTGGGTTTAAACAATGTTGTTACATTATGAGCGAGTGTATTCATCCAAGCCCCTAAATCAATCCCCTTGTTTAATAGTTTTACAAATAGGAAACCCATCAAACCCGCTGCTGCATGCGGGATCAACAAAATAGGATTTCTAGCCATTGAAGAAACATCTACCAATAAATAAACCAAGCTGATAATCCAAAGCGGTATACCCCCACCTATCATTGGGAAAAACCGGTATTGTGGGGCGATGGTTGCAGCTGCTACAGCCAATCCAAGAACTGCTGAAGCAACACCTGTAAAATAAATTCCTACAACCTGATTGCCATAAATGAGATTTGATGTTAGAAAAAACACAAGCGCTGAAACAGTTCCACTATATAAGTATAGCGGTATCAGTTTATCACTTCCTACGAGGTCTTGTACCAAATAGGCAAATGTCCATAGCCAAAACAAATTGCTTATGGCCACAAATAGTTTTACTTCACTAAACTGCATGGTTAAGAGTGTCCATGGCCTTGACAAAAAGGTTGAAGGATCTGCTGGCATCGCAAATAAATGATAGATGTCTTGATAAAATGATGCCTCAGTGAGTGAAGAAAAGGTATAAATGCTTTTTAAAAAATTCAATAAAATAAATACAAGGGCATTGAGGATAATCAACAATACCAAAGGGTTTGCTGTATTCCATAATGTAGAACTTGAACTTTGCTTGTAATCTCTATACCCCATGCTAAATTTGAGTTAAATCAATAAAAACGATTCCTGTCTTTCTTATTCCAAATCATGACAACAATGATGCCAATGGCCGCTCCCCCCAAATGTGCAAAATGCGCTATGCCAGTTGATTCATTAGACACGCCCCCTATTAAATCCATTACCGCCAATCCGAGTAATGCCCATTTGGCTTTGATGGGAAATGGAATTGGCAATATCAACATTTTACTATTGGGAAAAGTAAACGCAAACGCAGCAAATATACCCATTACTGCACCGGATGCACCCAGTGTAGGGATATTAGACAACATGAATAATTCCTGCTCACTGATTTGTCCGGCATTAAACATTGCCGTGTATTGTGATATGTCATACGTTAGGGCAAAAGCCTGGGCAATGCCAGCTCCTACTCCACAGGCTAAATAAAACAATAAAAACCGTCCTGGCCCCCACAAGTTTTCCAAAGTAGATCCAAACATCCACAATGCAAACATATTAAACAAGATGTGGAAAAAGGAGCTGGAAGAATGGAGGAACATATAAGTAATAAACTGCCAAAACCCATAATGAACGGAGTTGAAATGATGCAAGGCAAAGAGGTCTTCTATCGATAAAAGATCTTGCCCAATGGTCATTTGGGCTAGCCAAACCAATGAATTGATGATGATGAGATTTTTGATTACTACCGGGAGTACCTGAAACCCGCCTGGCCTAAGTTCTGATTGCATATGGTGCTTTGAATTACAAAAATAACGAACCTTAAGCAATGATGTGCTTTAGATCCTTTAATCTCACTTTAACCTCAACTGAACTACATTTTCTATGTGGTGGGTATGTGGGAACATATCAACCGGTTGTATAGCGGTAACCTCATATTTCTCAGAGAGCAATTGAAGGTCCCTTGCCTGTGTTGCTGGATTACAACTCACATAAACCACTACCGGGGCTTCCATCATCAAAATCTGGTTAACCAGCTTCTCATGCATGCCAGCCCTTGGTGGATCTGTGATTATAACGTCTGGACGCCCATGTTGTTCAAAAAAAACATCATTGCATACCGCAGCTACATCTCCTGCAAAAAATGCCGCATTGTTTATACCATTTAAAGTAGCGTTTTCATGGGCATCGTCAACCGCTTCCTCAACAACTTCTACCCCCACAATTTTCTTGGCCCTATCGCTTAAAAATATTCCAATGCTACCCGTTCCACAATATAAATCATATACAATTTCATGTCCCTTGAGGTCAGCAAAATCCTTTGTAATCTTATACAAACGCTCAGCTTGCTTGGTATTTGTTTGGAAGAATGACTTGGGACTCACCTTGAACTTTAGGTTTCCCAATTGCTCAATCGCAAATGGATTTCCATGGTAAAGTATGGGTGTTTGGTCTTGCAAACTATCGTTCATCTTTCTGTTGATGGTATAAAACAAGGATGTGATTTGGGGAAATTGAAGCTTAATGGCGTCCAATAAAGCAATCCTTATTTTTTCATTTTCATCCCCAAAAACCAGGTTAACCATTAGGTCACCAGTTGAACACAACCGCACCATCAAGTTTCTCAACAAACCAGTGTGGTTGCGGATATCATAAAAAGACACCCCATGGGCCAACGCCTGCTCTCGAATAAAATTCCTTATCTCATTTGTGGGTGATGATTGCAAAAAACATTCATCGATGTCAATCACCTTATCAAATGAACCAGGAACGTGAAAACCCAAAGCTGGTATAGAAGGCAAGCCACGTGGACCATCCTCAGGCATTGGGATTGCATCCATTTCGGCTTGGGTGAAATATTTTTTTGAACTGAAAGTAAATTCAAGTTTGTTACGATAATAAATGGTTTCTGATGAACCAGCAATTGGAAGCATTTCTGGCAAATCTATCTTTCCTATTCTTTTCATTTGGTCTGCAACCTCTTGTTGCTTGTACTGAAGCTGTTTTTCATAAGGAAGCATCTGCCATTTACATCCCCCACATACGCCAAAATGCTTGCAAAAAGGAACTACCCTGTCTTGCGAAAAACGCTCAAACCTTATGGCTTTGCCTTCAGCCCAATCTTTCTTGTTTTTTGACAACCTTACATCTACAATATCACCAGGCACAGCACCTTCGATAAAAACAACCTTTCCCTCTAATTTGGCAATTGATTTGCCCCCAGCTGCATAACCTGTCACTTCCAGGTTATCCAACACTTTATTTTTTATTTTCCCCATCAACTTTTATTGAAATGCAAAGCTATGGAAAGCATCAGAGAGCAACCCAAGTTTGGTTAAAAAGTAAAAAAGATAATTCGATGATTGCTCAAAATGTTAAATTTACTGCTGTTAAAACAGCCATATACTTGCATTTTCTTACATAAATGATAATTTTGTATAAACTACTACCTATGCGTTTCATTTTGACTTCCATATTAATTTTTGCAATCTCATGCAACTTGTTAGCCCAAAGCAACAACCCTGTCCCGAAAAAAGTTGCTACTAATCCACCGTCTTCTACAATCAATGCAAAAAAAACTGGAGGATTTTCCATCAAAGCAAACATAAAACCCTTCAACAAAGGATATTTGTATTTGGCCTATCATTTTGGGAGCAAGCAATACCTCATTGATTCTGCTAAAATAAATCCAACTGGATTGGCAGAATTTAGTGGGCCAAAAAAATTGCAAGGTGGTGTTTATATGATTGTATTCCCCGAAAAAAACGGCTGGATTGAATGTATATTAGACCAACAACAAGAATTTAGCATAAATGCTGATACGTCTAATATTGTTAAAAGTGTTGTCTTCACTGGATCATCAGACAATACCGTCTTCAATGATTATCAAAAAAAATCATTTGATATTGGCAACCAAGTTGCTCAACTCAGAAAGGGAATTAATGAAAACACAAATGATCAAACGAGCAATTCAAACAAAGAAAAAATTACTGCATTGGGTAAAGAAATGCAAGCATACCGTGATGATCTTCAAAAAAATAACCCAAAACTATTGCTGACATCAATTTTCAACATATTAAAAGAACCTTCTATTCCACCTGCTGCCGAGCATCCTGGAGGAAAGTACGACAGTACATACGCTTATCAATATTATAAAAATCACTATTGGGATGGAATTTCATTTACAGACGACAGGTTGATCAGAACACCTGTTTTACAAGGCAGGTTCGACAAATATTATGATGAAATCATTCCACAAGTACCCGATTCAATCAATACCTATACAGACAAAATGCTTGCTGCAGCTAAACCCAATGAAGAAATGTTTAAATACGTATTATCCAGCTTAGCTGAAAAATATGTGAATCCAAAATTCATGGGACAAGACGCCGTGTTCGTTCACCTTTTTGAAAAATATTTCTTGTCAGGACAAGCAGATAGTTGGATGAATGAAAAATACAAGAAATTCATTTTCGACAGAGGATATAACATGATGTCAAACGTAATAGGCATGAAAGCTGCTGAACTGCCCATGATTGATACATTGGGTAAAAAGTTTTCGTTGTATGAAACGCAAGGTCCATTTACAGTGATTTGCTTTTGGGACCCAACCTGCGGTCATTGCAAAGAAGAAGTACCAAAAGTTGATTCTATCTATCAAAACAAATGGAAAAAGGAAGGAATTAAATTGATTGGGGTTATGACTGATGGAGGAAAAGACAATTGGTTAAAATACATCAGAGAAAACAAATTGAAAGGATGGATACATATCTATCAAACAGATGAAATAAAAGATGCCATTTATAAAGACAATAAACCTGGGTATCGCCAGCTGTATGACATATATCAAACACCCATGATTTATTTGTTAGACAAAAACAAAAACATAATTGCAAAAAAACTCACTTATTTACAAGTTGATGATTTTATAGAGTTCAAGAAAAAATCGACTAAATAACCACCAGAACATTGAAAAACACCCTATTTATATTGCTATGTTGTACTGCTTTTTTAACGTCGAAGGCACAAATTGTTTTCACTTACGGAAATAAAAATGTAACAAAACAAGAGTTTCTCAATTCGTTTAAGAAAAACAACCTAGACACAACAGACAGAAGAATTGCATTAGAAAATTATTTAAATTTATTCATACGCTTTAAACTAAAAGTGCAGGCTGCCTATGACCTGAAGTTGGATACCCTAAAAAGCTTAAAAACAGAACTAGAAGCATATCAAAATCAGATCCAACCGAATTACATGATGGATCAGGAAGTGTTAAATAAACAGATAGTTGAGGCACATAAAAGAATGCAGCAAGATGTTGAAGTACAGCATATTTTTATCGCTTATAGAAAAGATACTGTTAGCAATTCTGATGTTTCAATTTCAAAGAATGAGAAAAATATTGCAGAAATAAAGTCAACTGAAATTTCAACAAAGATTAAGCAGGGAGAAGATTTCGAAAGTTTAGCCATAAACTATTCAGATGATGTTGAAGTTAATAGAAACAGGGGATATCTTGGTTTTATAACTGCATTTACACTCCCGTACCCTTTTGAAAATGAGATATATGCGTTAAAAGATGGAGAAACTTCTAAAGCGATAAACAGCGACTATGGCATACATTTTTTCAAAAGAATGAGCAGCCGAGATGCCTTGGGAAAAATGCTTGCAGCTCAAATTTTAATTTCTGCACCAGAAAATGCAACCAATGAAGAAATGCGCAGCAGAAAATTGCTTTCTGATGAAATCCATTCATTGCTTTCAAAAGGCGCCAACTTTGATTCATTGGCATTAATTTATTCTGATGATATTAGCGCTGCAAATAATGGCGGTGTTATGCAGGAGATAGAAATAGGAAAATTTAATCAAATTTTTGAAATCAATGTATTTAGGTTGAAAAAAGACAATGAGATTTCAATAGTTTTTAGAACAGATTATGGCTTTCACATTGTGAAAAGATTGTCGGCAATTCCAGTTGAAAAAGATTCTAAACTTGCAGAAACGTCGATAAAAGATAAAATATTATTAGACAACAGAAAAGACATTGCGGTTAATGCATTCAAACAAAAAGCTACTGCAATAGCTCAATCAAAAGGCATCAACACAAAAGAAAAAAGATTCATCGAAAACCACCTTGCAGCATTAAATCCATTATACGCTGAACAAATAAAAGAATTCAAAGAAGGGAATTTGCTATTTGAAATAATGGACAAGAAAATTTGGAGCAAGTCAACAAACGACATTGCAGGGTTAAAACAGTTTTATCAGTCGAACAAAAATAAATATTTCTGGAAGGAATCTGTGCAAGCACTCATTATTACATTGCCTGAAAAAGAAACTGCGGAAAAAGTCCGAAATGAATATTTAAAAGACAGCTCTGTTGAAAATATCAAAAAATATTATAGTGAAATTGCGTTGATTGATACAGGACGATTTGAAGCAAGTGAATTAATAGGAGTAGGAAGCTCAAATGCCCAAGCAGGCTTTGTTTCAGCCATTGCTAAAAATGAAAGTGATGAATCATCTACTTTTATCATTGTACTCAAAAAGTACAATGATCCTTCCTTAAAATCATTCGAGCAATCAAAATCATTCCTGATAAATGACTATCAACAACAACTAGAAAATAATTGGATTGATTCACTCAAGAAAAGATATCCCATCGTGATGAACCAACAGACCATTAAAGCTATTCTTGAAGAAATGAATTAAAAAATTTGTCCAACAGCGTTATAAATAATTTTTGGTTTTCCCAATGTATAATAATGCAATACAGGAACACCTGCTTTTTTAAGTTCTTTTGATTGTGCAATCAACCATTCTTGTCCAACCATTTCACAATCTTCATCAGTCTTGGCTTTATACATTTCATTCAACAAATCACTTGGGATATCAACGTGAAATATCCTTGGGATCATCGTTAATTGCTTCTTATTGGTGATTGGTTTTAGGCCTGGAATAATAGGAATGTTTATACCATTTTCTCTGCATTTTGCCACAAATTCAAAGTATTTTGCATTGTCGAAAAACATTTGTGTAACAATATATTCAGCACCTGCGTCCACTTTATCTTTCAAATACTTCATGTCAACATCCAAGTTTGGAGCTTCAAAATGTTTTTCTGGATAACCTGAAACACCAATGCAGAAATGAGTTCTAAAGCCATCACGGATGTCTTCTTCGAGATAAATTCCGTTGTTTAAATGGTCAACTTGCTTTAAAAGGTCAATGGCGTATTTGTTTCCATTGGGTTCTGGCTCAAAAGAACTTTCATTTTTGGTAGCATCCCCACGCAATACCAACACATTATCGATTCCCAAAAAATTCAAATCTATGAGTGCATCTTCAGTTTCTCTTTTGGTAAAACCACCGCAAATAAGGTGAGGAACGGCATCGATTTGGTAATGGTTCATGATGGCGGCACAGATCCCAACAGTACCCGGACGTTTTCTGACTTCTACTTTCTCAAAAGTACCATCTGTTTTCTTTTTGAAAATCTGTTCACTGCGGTGATAAGTAACATTAATGAAAGAAGGTTTGAACTCCATCAACGGATCCAAATGTTGATACAATGAATTGATGGTTTTCCCTTTCAGTGGAGGTAAAACTTCAAAAGATACCAATGTGTCTTTGGCCTGATTGATATGATCGATTACTTTCATATTATTAATTAACTTTTTATAATGTGCAAAAATACACAATCTATTCACTAAATATACACAATGATTGACTGTTGAAAATCAATTTGTAGAACCAACAACTGATGAATTTTAGCTAAATTGCATCGTTAGTTTATAACACTAACATAAAACCATAAAAAAAGTTTTACCATTTATTCGAGACAACCATGAACCTAACCATTCGAACGAACAATCTAATCAAGCGATACCATAACAGAACCGTTGTGAATCAGGTTTCCATTGAAGTAAAACAAGGTGAAATTGTTGGATTACTTGGTCCGAATGGAGCCGGCAAAACAACCTCATTTTACATGGTGGTTGGCTTGATCAAACCGGATGAAGGAGAAGTATATCTAAACGACTTAAACATCACGAAGCTTCCAATGTACAAGAGGGCAAAGATGGGCATTGGATATCTTCCACAAGAAGCATCCGTTTTCCGCAAACTAACTGTTGAAGACAATATAACAGCCGTGCTTGAGATGACCAAACTTTCAAAAAAAGAAAGAAAAGACAAGTTAGAAGATTTATTGAATGAGTTTAGGTTAACGCACGTTAGAAAAAATAATGGAGACTCTTTGAGTGGAGGAGAAAGAAGAAGAACTGAAATAGCCAGGGCCCTTGCCGTAGATCCAAAATTCATCCTTCTCGATGAGCCCTTTGCAGGAGTAGATCCTATTGCCGTTGAAGACATACAAACTGTTGTGGCGAAACTCAAACATAAAAACATAGGAATCCTCATCACAGACCACAATGTGAATGAAACACTTTCTATCTGCGACCGTGCCTATTTGTTGATAGAAGGGAAAATATTCAAGCACGGCACTGCTGAAGAGCTGGCAGAAGATGAACATGTAAGAAGGCTTTATCTAGGACGCAATTTTGAACTCAAAAGAAAAGATTATCTTCACGAAGAAGCACGTCAAGAAGCCCTATTGGGCGACAGATGATTGTAAACCAAAACGATGAAATTTCTTAGTCCCGCCATATCAACCCTTGCGAGGTTACGTTCCTGGCGCATAGAAGCTTGGATGCAGAATCCAATTTCAGCACAACGTGAAGTGTTACAAGACTTGGTAACAACAGCCCAGTATACTGAGTTTGGCAGACAATATGAGTTTTCAAAACTATTTACTACCAAGAACTTCAAGCAAGCCATTCCCATCCATGAATATAGTGAGCTAAAGCCCTACGTAGAAAGAATCATGGCAGGAGAACAAAACCTGCTCTGGAATACACCTATCAATTGGTTCGCAAAAAGCAGTGGCACAACATCGGGTAAAAGTAAATTTATACCAGTAAGCCAAGAGAGTTTGGTAGATGGACATTTCAAAGCAGCCAAGGATGTACTTTCATTGTATTATATGTTTAATCCAGACTCAGATTTGCTTACCGGGAAAGGACTCATGGTGGGAGGAAGTCATGCCATTAGCACTTTACACGAAGAAGCACATTATGGGGATTTAAGTGCTGTTTTGATGCAGAATACACCCTTTTGGGGACAATGGATCAGGACGCCAGACTTGAGAATTGCATTGATGGATGAATGGGAAAGCAAGCTTGAAATGTTAGCAGAGACCACCATCAATGAAAATGTTACTTCTGTATCAGGAGTTCCTACCTGGACATTGCTTTTATTTCAACGCATCTTGGAAATGACAGGTAAAAGCAACATGAAAGAAGTGTGGCCCTCATTAGAACTTTATTTTCATGGAGGCGTTTCATTTCATCCGTATAAAGATCAATTCAAAAAATTAATAGGGAACGATATTCACTACCTTGAAATGTACAATGCCAGCGAAGGATTCTTTGCAGCACAAGACATACCAGGCTCTGATGGGATGCTTCTATTTTTAGACCATGGCATTTTTTATGAATTCATGCCGATTGAAGAATATGGGAAGGATGAACCAAAAACAATTGGGTTAAAAGAAGTGGAATTGGGGCAGCATTATGCCCCAGTAATTACGACCAATGGCGGACTTTGGCGCTATTTGATTGGGGACACCATTCAATTTACCAGTTTGAATCCATTTCGGATAAAAGTAAGTGGAAGGCTGAAATTGTTCATCAATGCCTTTGGAGAGGAACTTATTATCGACAATGCAGACAGGGCCATTGCAGCAGCTTGTAAAGAATCTGAAGCTGTTTTGTGTGACTATACTGCAGGACCCGTGTATTTTAGTGAAGAAGGAAATGGGGCACACGAATGGCTCATAGAATTTGAAAAAGAACCCAAAGAATTAAAAGCATTTACATCGTTGCTTGATGAACACTTGAAAAAGCTAAACAGCGATTACGAAGCAAAAAGACATAAAAACATAGCCTTGCGCGAACCCATTGTAAGGACGCTCCCTCGCGGACAATTCAACAAATGGCTAAAGTTTAAAAATAAATTAGGCGGACAACACAAAATTCCACGTTTGAGCAACGACAGGGTAATTATTGAAGAAGTGTTGGCCTGTTCTTTGTTATGATTGATGTAACATTCGTTTTTTGAGGCATAAAAATTCAGAGAGTCAACAATTAGAAAAAAATTTCTAAATTGCATCCCACAACCCAACATTTACAATGAAACTTTTAGAAAATAAAATAGCAGTTGTTACTGGAGCTGCGCGCGGAATTGGTGAAGCCATTGCCTTAAAACTTGCAGAACACGGAGCTCATATAGCTTTCAGCTATGTTAGCGACAGCAGTGCTGATAAAGCGGCTGCATTGGTAAGCAAACTAGAATCCTTTGGGGTTAAAGCAAAAGCATGGCAGAGCAATGCAGGTGATTTTGCACAATCGGAACAATTTGTAAATGATGTTGTAAAAGAATTTGGAAGTATTGATGTTTGTGTAAACAACGCAGGCATCTCTAAAGATAATTTACTGTTGCGTATGACAGCAGAGCAATGGGATGATGTGATGAACATCAACTTGAAAAGTGTTTTCAACATGACCAAGCAAGTAATTAGGCCCATGATGAAAGCAAAAAAAGGCTCAATCATCAACATGAGCTCAATCATTGGAATACGAGGAAATGCTGGCCAGTCAAGCTACGCAGCCAGTAAAGCAGGCATCATAGGATTTACAAAATCCATCGCACTTGAAATCGGAAGCCGAAACGTGAGGGTGAATGCAATAGCCCCT
>CANLED010000033.1 GCA_947489175.1 Chitinophagaceae bacterium
TACGATGATGGATTATCTAAAATCAGGATATAACAAATACCTTTTCCTGATTTTTTTAAATTCAGTCAATTCAGGCTCCCAAGGTTTTCTAATTTCTTGCTCACTGGTTCCTGCAATAATTTGCAACATCAATTCTTCATTACCAGCCAATTTATTGAAAAAGGCTGTTTTAAGATCGCCTGATTTTGGAAGGATAAAAAAATGATCTTTATCAGGGAATAATTTATAGGCCTCCAACAAAAATGATAAATGTAGCTTATTGCCAACTTTTTTCCGCACAGATTCAGGAGAACCTGACACATCCCATCCAAAACATTGTTGATTGACAAGTTTAGGGGAAGTAGCACCTGGCTTGGATATGGGCGTAAAAGAAAACAAATTCTTTGGTAGGGTTGGATGTCCAAAAACCTGAAATGGCTTAGTGGTCCCCCTACCCTCGCTCAACACAGTACCTTCAAAAAAACAAGTAGATGGATACCAATAAACAGATGACATGTCGGGCAAATTAGGAGATGGTTTTATAGAAAGACTATAAAATGATTTGTGTGAATAATTTTTACAAGAAATTATTTTAATAGGAGATTTCCCTTTTTTAAGGAGACTATCATGTGTTTTTTGAACAGATTCTGAAAGCCATTTTTCGCCAACAAGCATCTTAGCGTATTCCCCAATGGTCATGCCATAAACTACCGGAACAGGCTGCATGCCAACAAATGATTTCATTGATTCATTCAACACAGGACCATCAACATAATGTCCGTTGGGATTGGGCCTATCTAAAATAATCATTTGTTTTTTTGCTAAAATGACAGACTCCATCATTTCTTCGAGAGAAGAAATAAAAGTATAGAAGCGAACACCAACATCTTGAATGTCAAAAATAACCATGTCGATATCTTTGAGATCTTCTATAGAAGGCCTTCTTTTGCTACCATACAATGACATCACAGGAATACCTGTTTTTGAGTCTGTATAATTTCCTACTTTTTCTCCAGCATCTGCGGTACCCCTAAATCCATGTTCAGGTCCAAAAATCAGTTTAATATTTATCCCTTTTGAAAGAAGAAAATCTACCAAATGAATATCATCAACCATTGAAGTCTGATTGGCAAATATGGCTACTTGCTTTCCTTTTATCAAAGGAAGATACTGGGCGATTTGGTTAGCACCCGGCAATATTTGTTGTGCGACTGAAAACATTGAAAAGAACAACAATAAGCAAGAAAATATTATTGATTTAATCATGGAATTAAGAATATATTTTGAATAAAAATAAAAGTTTAGAAGTAATTTTGCAAAGTTTTTAACTGCAATATCTCCCCATTGTATGCTTTTTTAGATATTACAAGGTAGGTTCATTCAGTGAAAAAATAATCACTTTAAAATTAAATTATGCAAGTAAAAACAGGAGATGTAGTGAGGGTTCACTATACAGGTACATTGGTAGACGGATCTCAATTTGACAGTTCAGTAGGAAGAAACCCTTTAGAATTTACAGTAGGTGCTGGACAAATGATTGCTGGCTTTGATGCTGGGGTTTTGGGCATGGCGGTTGGAGACAAAAAAACTTTGCAGATTGACCCAGACCATGGATATGGCCAATCAAATCCAGAAGCCATCATTGAGTTTCCAAGAACAAATGTTCCAGAAGGAATGGAAATTGAAGTAGGCATGCAGTTGAATCTTCAAAATGAGTATGGACAGCCAGTACCTGTTGTTATCATGGAAATTACAGAAGACGTTGTGATAATGGACGCGAACCATTCTCTTGCGGGAAAAGATTTGATTTTTGAGGTAGAATTAGTTGAAATTGTAGGTTAATCTTTCACTTCAATTGTATTTTATAACACCACCTCAGCAATTTACCCTTAAAATCAAAGGGGGTTGTTGAGGTGGTTATGTTTTGTACATTCCCATTTATATATTCCTCTTCCATGATGAACTTACGGAAATTCGTACTAAAATATAATGTTCCGTTAGGTGTAAGTTTAGAGAGACAATCATTGATTAAGTCAACGTGCATATCCTGAATTTCAAAAACTTCTTTCATCGCTTTGCTGTTGCTAAAAGTCGGTGGATCCAAAACAATTATATCAAAAGAAGCGGGAGGGATTTCATGTATATACTCAAGGACATCAGCTCTTTCAAAGAAGTATTCATCACCTAGAAATCCATTCAGCTCCATATTCCTTTCAGCCCAAGCCAAATAAGTATTGGATAAGTCAACCGAGATAACTTCAGCAGCTCCACCAGATGCAGCATATACCGAGAATGCACCTGTATAGCAGAAAAGATTCAATACTTTTTTACCAGCAGACTCTTTTCTAACCATTTCTCTAGTAATGCGGTGGTCAATAAACAATCCCGTATCCAAGTAATCATTGAGGTTCAAATAAAACTTTAATCCGCCTTCCGCAACCTCAATAAACTCTTTTTGGTCATCCGTTTTTTGATATTGATCTGCCCTGCTTTCCTTTCTTTTTCTTTCCTTTAAATGCAGCTCTTCTGGCGATTTTCCAAGTACTTTCAAAATGACTTCCACGCTGCTATCAAGCCAAAGATCATATTCTTCAGGGCTGAGGTGATGATGGCTTCTGTATTCTGTAACCTGAACTTCTGATTCGTATATGTCAATAATAAGCGGAAATTCTGGCAAATCTCTATCATAGAGCCTAAAGCAGGATACTTTCTGTTGTTTAGCCTGTTTGCCCAATATCCTATAGACCTTTTTCAATCTATTTTCAAACATCAACAATTTATCTTCAAACATGGCAGCAAATTAAACAGAGATGGGGTGAAATAGAAGTTTTTGTTTTAATATTATCCAAATTACTGTGTATTTCAAACAAAAAATCTATTTGCTAAGACTTTTTGAGTTTATGGCTACTGGGGAATGCTCAGTTTTTAAGTGGTATAATGTTTGTAATTTCATCAAAATAATTTTCTATGAAGAATTTCATATTAGGAGGGCTCTTGGTTCTTGTTTCTTGTGCATCAAACGGACAAAAAAATAAGGTTGCTAGCCCAGAGGAATTTGAGAAGTCCATCAAGGCAGAAAAAATCCAAATTCTTGACGTTAGGACGGCTGATGAATACAAGAGTGGACACATTAAAAATTCATTGCAAGCAAATTGGTTAAACAGGGCGGAATTTGATGATAGGACCACACACTTGGATAAAAGCAAACCTATTTTTATTTATTGTTTGAGCGGTGGCAGAAGTGGTGCAGCAGCAGAAGTTTTAACGGCAAAAGGATATACTGTAACAAACCTTGAAGGGGGCATCAATGCATGGAAAAGGGAGAATAGAGCATTGGAAGGAGTAGACCCAAATACTCCCCAAACAAGCATGCCGTCTTATGAAGGTCAAGTAAAAAGCACCTCTGTTGTGTTGGTTGATTTTGGAGCAGAATGGTGTCCGCCTTGTAAAAAGATGGAGCCTGTACTAAATGATTTCATGAAGGAGAATAGCAGTAAACTCACCTTAATTAAAATGGACGGGGGAATCGAAACGGCATTGATGAAATCACTCAACGTAGAAGCCCTGCCTACTTTTATCCTCTACAAAAATGGTGTAGAAGTCAAAAGAAAACAGGGCCTCGTTTCAAAAGAAGAATTCGCTTCTTGGATTAAATAAATTTATTTTTTTGCTTTTTGCATGGCATTGGTTGCTCCACCTCCGCCGCGTGGGGCGCCGATGCCATTGATAGTTGAAGCCACTTTAAACAATTGGAACTTACTGGGCATTTCCTTGATAGGCCACATTCCATTAGACTCATTGATATCAGCGGTTTCGCGCATTGGATCTAGCCTGATTGAAGCAACCTCTTTGTTCTTCATGAACAATTTGGTAACTTTTTTCTCATTCAATCTCCAAATAGTAACCGGTATCTTATCTACCTCTTTGCTACCATCTTTGAAAGTCCATTCCACAATAATTGGCATTACCAATCCACCTTGGTTGCTAAAGCTCAGCTCGTACATGTTCTTGTATGCCCAAGTTGAATAATTCTCTTTGTCTTTCTGAGCATCTTGGTTTTTTTCTACATTTTCTTGCATCATTTTAGCATCTGCACTTCTGTTGTAGTAGTAAAAATCCCTCAATGTTGTGTCGGTATCGGTATAATAAGAGATTTTTGAATCAGCCTTATTTCTAAGTTTGCTAATAGATTCAAACTCTTGTCCTTTCATTGATGCCTTGTTTTTATCTGCATCCAGCTTAAACCATTTTACTTGATCAAGGGAGATATCTACAGGATCTGTTCCGAAATACCAACCCCTCCAAAACCAGTCTAGGTCAATTGCGCTGGCATCTTCCAATGTCCTGAAAAGATCTGCTGGTGTTGGATGCTTAAACGCCCAACGCCTTGCATATTCTCCAAAAGCGAAATCAAACAATTCACGTCCCATGATGGTTTCACGTAAAATATTCAATCCAGTAGCTGCTTTTGCATAAGCATTTGAACCTACATTGGCCACGTTATCGCCTTTGGTCATGATTGGCTCAAGCAAGTCTTTCGGCAGCTTCATGTAGTCTGTAATCAAATGTGCTGGACCTCTTCTTGAAGGATAGTTGTTGTCAAATTCTTGTTCGGTTAAAAACTGACAAAATGTATTCAGTCCTTCATCCATCCACCAATATTGTCTTTCGTCTGAATTTACAATCATTGGGAAAAAGTTATGTCCAACTTCGTGGATAATAACCCCGATTGCACCGTATTTTGTTGCTTCGCTGTATGTACCATCTTTTTCAGCCCTGCCATAATTCATAGCCAACATAGGATATTCCATTCCAATGGCAGCTTCAACAGATTGCGCCACTGGGTATGGGTAAGGTATGGTGTATTTTGAATAGACTTTAATTGTATGAGCAACTGCTTTTGTAGAGTATTTTCTATAGATAGGGTAAGCTTCCTTGCCATAAAAGCTCATGCACATTACTTTTTTCCCATTTACATCAATAGGCATGGCATCCCAAACCAAACGCCTTGAGGTATTAAAAGCAAAATCACGCACATTGATGGCTTCAAATACCCATGTTTTCCTGCCAGTAGATTTTTCTTTTGCATTTTCCAAAGCTTCTGCCAAGGTAACCACTTCAATAGGCTCTGAAGCTGTCTGTGCCTGCTGCCAGCGGGCTAACTGAGCTGGTGACAGTACATTGGCCAAATTGCGACATTCGCCTGTAGAAGCAACGATATGGTCTTCTGGTACATTGATGTTCACTTTGAAGTTTCCGAAAGTGACAGAAAACTCAGAACCGCCGGCAAACTGCATATTCTGCCATCCTTGGAAATCGCTGTAAACAGCGAGACGAGGATACCATTGAGCAATTGAATAAAGGTTATTTCCATCTTCTGCAAAATGCTCATAACCACCACGACCGTAGCGGGTTAACTTATCTGGAATTTTATAATTCCAACTAATTTTAAAAACAAATTTTTGTCCAGGTTTCAACGCAATAGGCAAATCAATGCGCATCATGGTTTGATTTACCTTGTAAGGCAATTCCTTTCCTACAGCATCAGTCAAAGCAGTGATGTTCAATCCATACCCTTTAAGATGTTCCTTGGGGTTCATTTGAATGAGTTGCTGATTTGTCATTACCTCAGGCATGGTTGATTGCCTGTCGTAATTATTATCGCTCTCAGGATGGTGGAAATTTTCATCCAATTGCAACCATAAATAAGTTAACACATCCGGGGAGTTGTTAAAATAGGTAACTGTTTCCGATGCAGTAAGTGTATTTTCTTGCTCGTTAATGGTGGCGTTGATGTCATAATCAGCGCGTTGCTGCCAGTACTTTGGTCCTGGTGCACCACTTGCAGTTCTGTATTCATTGGAAGTAGGTAACAAGTAATCCAATTGTTCAAATTGATTACCATGGTTAGATCCAGGGTTTCTAGGTGATTGGGCTTGAGCAAAGCCCAGAACTGAAAAAATTGCAAGGAGTAAGACTAAACATTTTCTCATAATGCTGTTTTAGTTAAATATATATGAAACGATCGAATGCCATTTTGAGTGAAAATCCAAGAATAATTGCAGAGAATAAAACAACTGCAAAACGGTGTGTAAACAAGTTTACCTTAACCATCAACCACACAATTAAAAGCATTAACAATACTACGAAAATTTGTCCGCTTTCCAATCCAAGATTGAAGCTAAATAAACTGCTTAATAAATGTTGATCTGAAGACATCATAAACCTAATGGAATTAGCAAACCCCATTCCATGAATAAATCCGAATACAAGGGCTAGAAAGTATTGCAGTTTATCTATTTTTTCTAATTGATTTTTTCTGAAAAAATTCAATACAGAAGAAAAAACGATGGTACATGGAATGGCAAACTCTACGTATTTGTCATTAAATCGAATAATATCTAATACACTCAAAAATAGTGTCAGGCTATGTCCAATTGTAAATGCGGTCACCAAAACAAGAATGTTTCTCCATTGCGAGAATGTAAATCCAATTGATAATACAACGATGAAAAAAAGATGGTCCAAGGCGCCCTTGCTTACAATATGAAACCAGCCTTCTTTGAAATAAAATATAAAATCATCCATAATTAGTTGCTTCAATGAAAATAAATCAGACTTTTGTAAGCAATGATACGTAAGATTATTATTTTTTGTTTGATATTGATGCCAATAATTTCAGGGTTTCATCATCCCTTTTTTATCGCTGTATTTGACCTGGAATATTCGAGTAAAGAAAAAGAATTGGGTATTTCGTGTAAGATCTATCCGGATGATTTAGAGGCGGCGCTGAAGCAATTCACAAAAAAAAACATTGATATTTCTGCTGGGAACAAAGAAGATAACAACAAAGTAGTTGAATCTTATTTTAGAAAACATGTAGGTATTAAAATAAATGGTATTCCAACCTCATATCGTTTCCTTGGGTATGAAAACGAAAATGATGCCACTTGGATTTTCTTCAATATTCCATCATTGATGAATGTGAAATCTGTTGGCATTACAACAGACATGATGTATGAATACAAGGATGAACAAACCAACATCGTACACATCACCATAGATGGTAAAAGAAAAAGTTTCAAATTAAATGCACCATCGAAAGAAGCAATAGCCAAAAGAGAATGATTATGTTGGCCTGTTTTTTCTCATGTGCGTTGCAATGGCACGTGACTGCTCATCACCCAAATCCAAATGATGTAAAATAGCATCAAAGGTTTTGCCCTCTTTGTTCTGACTTAGTTTGAATGTGTGATCTAAGGAAGTTACCTTAATTTCAAAACCGATGATGGCCTTCAAATGCTTGCTCACATAGGTTTCGGGCAATGATTCAAAAGAAGATGGACTATCCTTTTTTTCAAATCGATTGGTTGTGGATCTTAGAATTTCTACCAGCTCATTTTCTCCAAGGAATGTTATTATCCCTGATGCCTGTACACTCAAATAATTCCAAGTTGAAGCCTGGTCTTTATTTTCATACCAGTCGGCACTGATGTATGCATGTGGACCATGGAACAAAGCCATCACGTTGCCATTGGATTCAAAGGCAAGGTGATGACTTGTATTTCGCATGATATGTCCCTTTAAAAATAATCCTTCTTCCCTTTGTTCAACCGATAAAGGGACTTGTGTAGCAACGGGTTTAAGATCTTTATCAACACCCATCAATACTGAAAAAGGGAATTCTTCCATCAGTTTGATTATACCATCTGAACTAGCAGCTTTGAAATAAGGGATGTTATACATGCTTATGAACCAATTTCAATGTTTCCAGCGTTGGCAATAGAAACAGCACGAATTGTATCGGAAGCAAAAGAAAGAAAAGCCTGCTTTGTAATTTCGTCATCGCCAATCATCACAGGAACTCCTTTATCACCACCTTCTCTGATGCTTTGAACAATTGGAATTTGTCCGAGAAAATTCATGTCCAACTGATCGGCCAAATTTTTGCCACCATCTTTTCCAAAAATATAGTACTTGTTTTCAGGCAATTCAGCTGGGGTAAACCATGCCATATTTTCTACCAACCCAATGATAGGCACTTTGATTTGAGCTTGACCGAACATTGCAATGGCTTTTTTGGCATCAGCCAATGCTACTTCTTGAGGCGTTGTAACAACCACTGCACCTGTAACAGGAATGGTTTGAACCAGCGTAAGGTGGATGTCTCCCGTACCAGGTGGCATGTCGATAACTAGGTAATCGAGTTCACCCCAATAAACATCTGTAACAAACTGCCTGATAGCGCTTGAAGCCATTGGACCTCTCCATACAACTGCACTTTTTTCATCAACCAATAAACCAATGCTAATTAATTTGATGCCATATTGTTCAAGAGGAACTATTTTATCCTTTCCATCAACATCCATCATCAAAGGTCTCTGACCTCTTACGCCAAACATTATGGGGATGCTAGGTCCATAAATATCCGCATCCATCAATCCCACTTTAGCTCCTTGTTGTGACAAAGCAAGCGCCAGGTTAACAGCCACCGTTGACTTCCCAACACCGCCTTTACCGCTGATAACAGTGATGATGTTTTTAACACCTGGCAGAACAGCTTGTCCATCTGCGCGCAAAGAGGTTGTATTAGATGTGAAATTTACTATCACTTCTATGTCTGAATTAATGTTGGAATGTATGGCTTTTACGCAATCACGCTTGATTAATTCCTTCATTGGGCAAGCGGGAGTTGTTAAAACTATTGTAAACGAAACATTGTTTCCATCGATATGGACATCTTTCACCATATTCAATGTTACCAAGTCTTTTTTCAGGTCTGGCTCCTGCACAGTACCAAGGGCTTTTAAGATATCTTCTGTTATCATAATTCTAATTTGTTAAAAAATACTAGAAATGCAAAAATAACCATTCATATCCGACTTTGTTTATTCAAAAGATGGACTTAATTTGTGGAAGATTCTTTATAATGAAAAAAATACTTGTTTTCTTTTTAATTATAGCCATTTTCCCTTTTAAAGTCAAAGCCCAATTTGAAAGCTTTAAGGATTCCGTTGTCCAGCTTTATGGCGTTGTCATGACTGCAGATAGCTTACAAGGGCTTCCGGCAGTGAGTATATTGGTAAAAGGAACAGGAAGGGGCACACTTACAAATAACCAAGGTGTATTTTCTATTGTAGTGCTAAAGGGTGACGACATTGAATTTAGTTGCATTGGCTTTAGAAACAAAGTAACAAAAATACCAACCGATCTTGTTGGAAATCAATTCAGTATTATACAGTTGATGGTTACAGATACCATGTTTTTACCGGCAGCAATCATCAAGCCAAGGCCATCAAGGGAACAATTCGAGCGCGATTTTATTGGAACGGATGTTCCTGACGACAATATTGAAATTGCCCGAAAAAATACAGACATGGCAACAAGGAGGATCTTGATGCGGTCCCTTCCAAGTGATGGCAGAGAGGCTGTAAACTTGAATTTGGCTAAGTCAGCTCAAAAATATTATTATACTGGCCAAGCGCCGCCAATGAATATTTTCAATCCATTTGCTTGGGGAGAATTTATCAGGTCGTGGAAGCGCGGTGATTACAAAAAGAAATAGGTCTAATTTTTTATATATGTCAGAAAAAATCAAAGAAACAGTAGCTGTATTTTGCGGTTCAAAAGCAGGCAACGACCCCAGTTTCATTGAAGATGCTGCTGTATTAGGTAGGTTATTGGCGCTTAATGGCTATGACATTGTGTATGGAGGATCTGAAAAAGGGATCATGGGCGCTGTGGCTAATAATGCAATGGCGAACGGAGCATTTGTAACAGGCGTTATACCAGAGGTTTTACTTGCTTGGGAGCAACAGCATACCGGTTTATCAGAGTTGATTGTTTCAACAGACATGCATGATCGAAAAAAAACCATTTTTCAAATGGGCTTTGCAGGAATTGTTTTACCAGGTGGATTTGGAACATTGGATGAATTGTTTGAGATGTTGACATGGAATCAACTGAGCATTCACAATAAAAAAATATTTATCCTGAATACAAATGGTTTTTATGATCATTTGATAGCACATTTTGAAATGATGAGCCGCAAAGGATTTTTATACGATGCTCCTTCAGATAGAATTTCTGTCCATACTAATCCTGAATCATTGGTAGAAGAACTGGTGAGGGGCTAAATTGATAAGGTTTAATTTCCGAAACTAGGGCAAAGGCTTTGACGCTTATTGCCATAATAAGTGTCAAAAAATCCATCGTATTGAAGGGAAAGTTCTGTAGCGCCTCTGCTGGAATTGAAATATTTAAGGGGAGAATTTGTAACATCATAACTAAACATGAACTTAAAATTCTTCCATTGGTAACCGATCATGGGAAGATATGCATCGGAAGGTCTGAAGTAAATACCAGCAATTAGTTGTTGTTCTCCATTTCCAGTTAAATTATAATTGAGGTGAAGTCCACCAACGAACTCAGTAGATTTGGACTGTTTTGTAACATACATTGCTGGAGAAACAATCACCCTGTCATTTACTTTTATAACAGCATCAACAAAAAATATTGAGCGTGGGGAGATGGTATTATCATATCCGTTGCCAGTTGCAAAAAATGTTTCTTTGGGAGAATTCAGGTGATGCACACTTACTCCAGCATGGAGGTAAATATTATCGGAAGGAAACCACGCATAGTTCAAACCCGCTTGGAGGTCAAAATACCCTATTGAATTGTTTTGAAATATTTCTCCGCTGGGTGTACTGCCGTCAAAAAACCGGCCATTCCATTGATTGTCAAAAGTAAATTTGTTGATATTGAGTTGCTTTCCAGCATATCCAAGGTTGAACCCAGCTGAAAGCAAGCCTGTGTTGCCAAGCATTTGATGATAGGCTACCGAGGCATACGCCTTGGTTGATTTTAAATTACCACTTCCTGCTACATCCTGTAAAATCATGCCTCCCAGGCCCATCCATCCTCCAGGAATTTTATTTCGCAGAAATTGTGCATCACCCCAAATGCTGGTAGTTTTATAAGGAACAGGAATGCTAGACCATTGATCCCTGTAATTAGCACCAACCCTAAAATCTGCAGCTGGTATAAAACCAGTGTTAGCGGGGTTAGTTGACAGTGGTGAATTAAAAAATTGCGAGAAATGAAGGTCCTGTGCAATTGATCTCAATACGAAAATTGACATCAATACCCCTAAGACAGATACCTTCAAAGCAATTTTTAAATTCGTTTTTTTTGTCATCTTGTTTACATTTATTCCCTCTTTCAATTAGAATCCCATTTCATTTTTAATTTCTCTACCTAATTAGGGTAATATCCCCTTTTTTTGAAGCTTGAGTTCCATCGCTGAAAAGAACCAGCAAGGTATAAGCATAGACATCCATTGGCTGAAGTTCCCCTTTGAACTTTCCATCCCAACCAAAAAATGGAGACCCTGACTCAAAAACTACTTGTCCCCAACGGTTATAAATTCTAAAATTCATTTGTTCTATTCCGAAGCCGCGCACAAATACTTTATCATTTTTGCCGTCTCCGTTTGGCGTAAATGCATTTGGCACATCAACAATTGCCTTCACTATGGCCTGAATATTGGCGCAAACTGTATCATAGCATGCAAATTGGTTGTAAGCAACCAAGCAAGTATTGAAAATTGCTGATTTTTGATATAAATGCAATGGATTTACCACTATGGAAGTATCACCATCATCAAAAAACCATTTGTATCCCGTAGCCCCAACAGA
>CANLED010000034.1 GCA_947489175.1 Chitinophagaceae bacterium
AGATAATTTTTCCAATTGTCAATTAGTTTTCTTTTGTTGAGACGTGCAATCTTATCGGTTTTATATCCAGATGATTGCCCGAGTAGCTTTACAAGGTTATATTGCGATTCCGCCAATAATTGCAGCACAAAATGTTTTGAGGCCGTCACCAATTCAAGTGTTTTTGTTCCTTTATAGATAGCCACCATCATTCTTTTTGGAGTCATGCTTACAGCAGAAACATACGTGCAGATGTGCATGTTATGCTCTTCATTATGTTTAGAACTTACGCTATAAACGGGTAAGTTAATTCTGTTCCAAGGTCTTTTCATTTTTATGAAGGTTATTGAAGGTTACTATCATTTCAAAAATGGTTAAAAAAATGAGTTTAAACGAGTTATTTTTTTTATACCATTCAAAGAGAAAACAAAATTGTGTTTTAAATGTTTTTAACAAAAAAGAGATATGGAGAAATTAACTGCAAAAAAAATTTTGGTTGTTGGCGCTACGGGTGGCATTGGTACTCATTTGGTAAAATTATTGCACCAGAGTGGGGCAAATGTGTTCATAACAGGTAGAAATGTAAGGCGATTAGCTGATTTAGCTGATTCAATTGGATTATCCAATTCAAAATTGTTTGCAGGTGATATTTCAGTTTCATCTGATGTGGAGGCATTAGCTGCTGCGGTGTCTGCTGAGATGGGAACACTGGATATATTAATTAATGCCGCCGGAATTGGCATTATCAAGCCCTTGGAGCAACTTACTATTGAAGACTTTAATAGATCCATACAAACCAATTTGCTTGGTTCTTTTCTGTTGGTAAAATCATTTCTTCCAGCTATGAAGGAAGTGAAAAAAGGGTTAATCATTAATATTCCTGGGGTATTGGGAAAAGTGCCTATGGCAGGTGCAGCAGCATATTCAGCCAGCAAGTATGGATTGGTTGGTATGATGCAGTGTATTAGGGAAGAGCTTAAACGAACTGAAATTAGAATTACCAATATATTTTTAGGTGGTGTTGATTCACCTTTTTGGGAAACAATTGACCTAAAAGTTCAGAAAGAAAAGATGATAAGGGAAGAAGAAGCTGCCAGGGCAATTTGGTTTTTATGCCAACAACCAGCCAGTGGCGTTGTAAGTGAAATGGTTCTTCAGCCCTTTAATCATCAGGCTATTTAATTATAGCATCGTTCCTTTTAAGAACAAATAAGCGCAGTTGAAGTAAATTATTACACCTGTTACGTCAACTAAAGTGGCTACAAATGGTGCAGATGAAACAGCTGGATCTGCACCTAATTTTTTTAGTAAGATTGGCAACATGGATCCAGTGATTGTTCCAAACATCACTACTCCTATCAATGATATGCCTACTACTGAAGCAATTAACACGTAGTGGGCACCGTACACGTCTGGAAAAATTTGCGCCCAAATAACCACGCGAGAAAAACCAATAATACCCAATACTGTTCCTAGAAGGATGCCAGAAACGATCTCCCTGCGCATTACATTCCACCAATCTTCTAAGGTAACCTCACCGACAGTAAGTGCCTGAATAATGAGTGAAGAGGCTTGAGATCCAGTATTTCCTCCGCTGGAGATAATCAGAGGTATGAATAAAGACAAAACCAATGCTTTGTCTAACGCCATTTCGTAAGATGCCATAGCTGTTGCCGTGAGCATTTCACCCATGAAAAGTACAATCAACCATCCAACTCTTTTTTTGAAAAGTTTCAAGATAGAAATTTCCAAATAGGGTTCTTCTAAAGCTTCGGTACCTCCCATTTTTTGCATGTCTTCACTGAATTCTTCATTAGCAACCCAGAGCACATCATCGATGGT
This sequence comes from Chitinophagaceae bacterium, assembly GCA_947489175.1. Taxonomy (GTDB): domain Bacteria; phylum Bacteroidota; class Bacteroidia; order Chitinophagales; family Chitinophagaceae; genus Pollutibacter. Next base: position 1,822 of record CANLED010000034.1, read on the forward strand.
TACAATTCCAACCAATATATTGTTGTTGTCAACAACCGGCAATGCAACCCTGTTGTTCATTTTAAAGACTTGGTTGGCCATTTCTTGGTCATCGTTTACATTTAGTTCAATGTATCGACCATCCGTAAGTTCACTAACCAAACGTTCTGGGGGAGAAAGCAAAAACTCCCTAATTCTTACGTCATCTACCAATTGCCCATTGTCATTGATAACATAAATTACATCAATCGTTTCACTGTCTTTTCCAACTTCTCTAATATGTTCAAGTACTTCAGCAATGGTCCAATCTGATTGCACCGCAATATAGTCGGGCGTCATTAAACGGCCAACACTTCCTTCATCGTATCCAAGCAGTGACAGGGTTATTTTCCGCTCCTCGTGGTTTAAAAGTTTTATCAGTTCACGAACAGCTTCAGTTGGAAGCTCTTCAAGAAATGAAGTACGGTCATCTGCTGGTAGCTCATTGAGGAGGGCTGCTGTTTTTAAAGGCTGAAGTTCATGGATGATTTGTTTTTGAACATTGAGTTCAAGTATTTTGAAAGTACTAGCAGCTCGGTGAACTGATAGAGATGCAATTATTTTAGTTGCATGATCTTCATTATCTTCAACCAATGTGGCAACATCGCTGATGTTCAGGTTGTTCAAAAACTCATGGATGTTCATTTCATCCTCATCAGAGATGATGAGTTCGAATTGTTCTTGAAACCCGAGGTTATTTGCCGCCAGACTCATGCACAAAAATTTTAGCGAAATTAATCATAGTTTTTCACCTTACAATATTAAGTTATGATTCAGCCTTACCTGCATATTTTGCCCACAGAAAAAAGGGGAAGTGGTGTTTTTACTTCGCAGTCAATTGCTAAAGGAACGGTTATTGAGATCGCACCTGTGATTGTGATGGGAGCAGCCGATCGTGAATTTTTAGATAAGACATTGCTTCACGATTATATTTTTGAATGGGGATCAGAAAAAAGTCAGTGTTGCATGGCATTGGGGTATGTACCCATTTATAATCATTCATATAAATCCAATTGCATCTATGAAATGGATTATCAGTACAATCAAATCAGCATCATTGCTGTATCAAATATCAACAAAGGAGAGGAGCTTTTTATCAATTACAATGGTGATTGGAATGATCCACAGCCGTTGTGGTTTGAAGCAATTTAAGTGAGAAGTTTATGATTTAGTGTTTAATGGTTATGCATTGTTTTTGACAAATAAAGCGATGTTTCAAACTTTTGTAACTTTGCAAATATTATAAGAAAAATATGGCACGACAAGATCTCTTTGAATCTCCAGATTATTATCAGCTTGATGAATTGCTATCTGAGGAGCACGTTATGATACGTGATGCCATCCGGAATTACGTAAAAAAGTCAATATCACCCATTATTGAGGATGCTGCACAGAAATGCATTTTTCCTATGCAGATTGTAAAAGAAATGGGCGCCTTAGGTTGTTTTGGTCCAACAATTCCTACCCTCTATGGCGGGGCAGGTTTGGATAACATCAGTTATGGTTTGATGATGCAGGAGTTGGAGCGAGGTGACAGCGGAGTTCGATCAACAGCAAGTGTTCAAGGGTCTTTGGTGATGTATCCTATCTATCAGTATGGTTCTGAGGAACAGAAAATGAAATACTTGCCTAAACTTGCTACTGGTGATTGGTTGGGATGTTTTGGATTAACAGAAGCTGATCATGGAAGCAATCCTGCTGGTATGTTAACTCATTATAAGGAAGAAGGAGATCATGTTGTGTTAAATGGAAGTAAGATGTGGATTAGCAATGCACCTTTTGCAGACATCGCTGTTGTTTGGGCTAAAAATGAAATCGGTGAAATTAAAGGTGTTATTGTAGAAAGGGGGATGGAAGGTTTTTCAACACCTGAAATTCATGGGAAGTGGAGTTTAAGGGCATCTGCTACGGGAGAATTGTTGTTTGAGGACGTGAAGGTGCCTAAGGAAAATATATTGCCAGGTGTTGTTGGATTAAAAGGACCACTTGGTTGTTTGTCAAAAGCCCGTTATGGCATTGCTTGGGGGGTGTTGGGATTGGCGATGGATTGTTACGATGTGGCACTTCGTTATGCTAAAGAGAGAATGCAATTTGATAAACCCATTGGAGCATTTCAGTTGCAGCAAAAAAAACTGGCTGAGATGGTAACTGAAATAACGAAAGCCCAATTGCTAAATTGGAGGTTGGGTACATTGATGGACGCCGGAAAAGCCAATGCTGCACAAATTAGCATGGCCAAAAGAAATTCATGTGCCATGGCCCAGGATATATGCAGAGATGCTCGTCAGATATTGGGGGGAATGGGAATCACCGATGAATATCCAGTCATGCGTCACATGATGAACTTAGAAAGTGTGATTACCTATGAAGGTACTCATGATATTCATCTTTTGATAACTGGGATGGATATCACTGGCTTTAATGCTTTTAAGTAACCATGAAAGTTGAAAATATAAATAAGATCAGATGATTGTTTTTCTAATTGGATTTATGGGTTCTGGAAAATCTCACCTAACCCAACAATTATCGATTGCTAACGGATTTAGCGTTTTTGATTTAGACCAGGAAATAGAAGCAAGTGTGGGTAAAACCATCAATGAGATTTTTGATATACATGGGGAAACTTATTTTAGAGACCTAGAAGCCTCAATTCTTCGAAATCTTACAAATAAATTAATTTTATGTGAGTCACAAGTTTTTGAAAATCAACTCAATAAAAGTAATTTTGTATTCATTGCATGCGGAGGGGGAACACCATGTTTTAAGAATAATATGAATTGGATGAATGAAAAGGGATTGACAGTTTGGTTAAACCCAAGTAGTGAAATTCTTTTGGCAAGGTTAGCAAAGGATAGGGCAATGAGGCCTCTGCTTAAAGGGTTAAACGATGTTGAAATTGAATCTTTCATAAACCTAAAATTGTTGGAAAGAAAGCCATTTTATGAGCAATCAATAGTTACAATTAAAGATTCCCCTTTATCGATTGAAACATTTTTAAAATTGATAACACATGCATAGGATTTTATTTAAAACAGCAGCTTTTTTGGCAGCATTGTCTGTTATTTTCGGAGCATTTGGCGCACATGCGTTAAAGGATTTTGTAAGTGTAGAAGATCTTAATTCCGCAAAAACAGGTATTAATTACCAAATGTTTCATTCTATTGCCATTTTCATAGCCGGCATGAAGTACAGGCATTATCCAAACAAAAAAATCCTTTGGGCATCCTATTGTTTTGTTATAGGCATAATACTTTTTAGTGGTTCATTGTATGCGATTGTGCTTTTGAAAACTGCAGGTGTTCCAATCAATTCAATAATTGCAATGTTAACTCCTTTGGGCGGTATTTCATTTGTTTTGGGATGGTTGTGTATGTTCATGGGAATTCCTTCCGATGAAAGTTATACTAAGAAGCCAAAGCAATAACTTAAGGTTTTGCTAAATGATTTCATCTATAAAAACCATGTATTTTGGAGCACATTATGGTGTAAATTTGGGTGATATCAACTGAAAGGAAATAACAATAAAATTTATCATCAGCACATGGGAAATAAATTAAAATCCCCCAAAATTAATCCAGACCCTGATGTATTTACAGAAGAAAAACCAGACGAAGTTGCTATCAAGGAATTGGTGAGAGACAAACGAACCCATAAAATATTCGGTGCTTTTTTGGTATTTATTTGTTTCTTTTTATTGATTGCATTTGGGTCCTATTTGTTTACGTGGACCGCTGATCAGGATAAGATTAGGGATACGGGCATCAAAATATTGCTCCCAAACGAACTTGAAATAACCAATTTATTTGGCAGTTTAGGCGCCTACACCGCATTCGTTTTTTTTGAATATGGCTTTGGCATTGCTTCTTTCTTTTTTTGCATGTTGTTTTTTGTATTGGGAATAAATCTTTTATTAGATAGAAAAGTGTACTCCTTGTGGAGAAGCATTCGCTATATGATATTAGGGTTAGTGATTGTTAGCGTAAGTGCATCATATTTTACAGGATTGTCTTCTTTTAATTGGGGCGGGGCTTTTGGGCAATATTCATCAACTTGGATGAACGCGGTAATTGGAAAAGTAGGCACTTTTGCCGTTTTAGTTACTGCTCTTTTTGCCTATTTTATTTGGAGATTTAACCCTGTTTTTAATTGGACATTCGGTAAGAAGGCTACGCCAACTGTAGTTTTGAATGAGGCTGTTTTAGCTAACCCAATATCAACCGTAGTTCCAGAAACTGTTCAACCCAGGCTTGATTTAACGCAGGGAGACCTAGGGAAACGAAGAAAAAAAAGAGGTGATTTCAATCCTGATGATCAATCAACCCCGTTTGAGATAGTTGAAAAAGAGGAAGAAGTATTTCCATTGTTGAAGGATCAAACACTCGACAATTCTAATAAATTATTGGTGTCTAACGATGGTGAATTAACCGTAGGAAACGATGATTTATCAGAACCAGTGCCTGAGTTAGAAATCAAACCTGTTATTCAGGAATCAACAGCAATGTCTAAAGCATCAGCTGTATTGGGTTCAGCTAATTACGACCCAATTGCTGATTTAAAGAATTACAAATACCCGGCGTTGGATTTATTGGCTCAGCATTCAGGAGAAAAAATTGTAATGGATCAACATGAGTTGGAGGCGAACAAGAACCAAATCATGACAACCTTGCGCAATTATGATATTGAAATACAAAAGATTTTTGCTACTGTAGGACCAACCGTAACGCTCTATGAAATTGTGCCGGCGGCAGGGGTAAGGATTTCTAGGATTAAAAATCTCGAAGACGATATTGCTCTTAGTCTCTCAGCATTGGGTATCAGGATTATTGCCCCTATTCCAGGAAAAGGAACTATTGGAATTGAAGTGCCGAATGTTAAGAAAAGCATTGTAGGCATGAGGTCTTTGTTAGCATCTGAGAAGTTTCAGAAAAATGATTATGCGCTCCCGATTGCATTGGGTAAAAAAATTGACAACGAAAATTTCATACTAGATTTGGCAGCTATGCCACATCTTTTGATGGCTGGAGCAACAGGTCAAGGAAAGTCTGTTGGATTAAATGCCATCCTCGTTTCGCTTTTGTATAAAAAGCATCCCTCACAACTTAAGTTTGTTTTGGTTGACCCGAAAAAAGTGGAATTGTCATTGTATAAAATCATTGAGAAACACTTTTTAGCAAAATTACCTGGAGAAGAAGATGCAATTATCACTGATACAAGAAAGGTTGTAAGTACTTTGAATGCGCTTTGTATTGAAATGGATGAAAGATATGATTTGTTGAAGGAAGCCGGTTGTCGAAACATCAGGGAATACAATGAAAAATTTGTTAGCAGAATATTATTGCCAACTAAAGGCCATAAATTCCTTCCTTTTATTGTTCTGGTTATTGATGAGTTTGCAGATTTAATCATGACGGCCGGTAAGGAGATAGAAACTCCCATAGCAAGGTTGGCTCAGTTGGCAAGGGCAATTGGAATACATTTGATTGTAGCCACACAAAGGCCCTCGGTAAATATCATTACCGGAACGATAAAAGCAAATTTCCCTGCACGAATTGCTTTTAAAGTTTCATCTAAGATTGACAGCAGAACAATCCTAGATGTGGGTGGTGCTGAGCAGTTAATAGGTCGAGGTGATATGCTCGTTTCATATAATGGTGAAGTTACAAGGGTGCAATGTGCTTTTGTAGATACGCCAGAAGTTGAAAAAGTTGTAGATTTCATAGGCATGCAACAAGGGTATCCTTCTGCATTTGAACTGCCTGAAGTCATTGATGAAAAAGATATAGAGGATAGAGAGGTTGATTTATTAAGCAGAGATCCTTTGTTCAATGACGCTGCCGTGCTCATTGTGCAAAGTCAAATGGGCTCTACTTCTTTGATTCAACGCAGGATGAAATTGGGGTATAACAGAGCTGGTAGGTTGATGGATCAGTTGGAAGCTGCTGGGATTGTTGGTCCGAGTAAAGGAAGTAAAGTGAGAGAAGTTTTGTATAAAACAGAATATGAACTAGATCAATACCTGAATTCGATATAATAATCTTTTCTTTGCAAAAGAATGTGCTTTGATACTAAACCCAAATAATCAATAGTTTACATGTTAAATAAAATTTTACTAGCTGGTTTTACAGTGCTGATTCTAATTTCAAATATACATGCACAAGTGCCTAAAGGCATGGGAAAGAGTGATCCAGAAGCCAAAAAAGTCTTGGATGCCGTAAGTACCAAATTCAAAACCTTCAAAACCATGAAGGCCTCTTTCACTTTAAAGATTGAAAATGCTTCCGGAAAGGTCCAGGGTACAAAATCAGGCACTGTGATGATGAAAGGAGTAAAATATCAAGTTTCAATTACAGGCCAAGAAATTTTTTGTGATGGTATAAGTATTTGGACATTGGATAAGGCAGCACAAGAAGTTCAGTTAAGTACCTTAGACAACAGTAGTGGATCAATTACCCCTCAAAAATTATTTACAAATTTTTATGATAAGGATTTTCTGTTTTATTTAAATCCCGAAATTAAAAGGGAAGGCAAAACTTATCAAGTAGTTGAACTTACCCCAATTGATAAAACAAAGCCGTTTTTCAAACTTGTGCTCGAAGTAGATAAGTCTTCAAAGGTTATCATGTCAACAAGGGTATTTGAAAAATCAGGCAACCGATATTTGTATGCCATCAATTCATTTTCAACAAACGCTTCTATTGCTGATGATGCTTTTGTCTACAGTGCTAAGAAATATCCTGGGGTAGAATTGATTGATTTACGTTGATTTATTGATTTCCCCAACGATAGGTGGTAATATCTAATCCAGCTAAATCCAAAATGCGGTCTACTACAGTATAGGCAATGTCTTCAGCTGTTTTAGGATTGCTGTAAAACGATGGTGTTGCAGGACAAATAATACCACCAGCCAAGGTAATTGTTTCCATATTTTTGATGTGAATCAAGTTATATGGGGTTTCTCTTGCTACACAAATTAGTTTTCTCCTCTCTTTAAGAACTACATCTGCTGCCCTTGATATCAAATCGTTTGAAATCCCAGATGCAATTCTTCCCAGGGTTCCCATTGAGCAGGGTACAATTATCATAGTATCATATTGACCCGATCCTGAGGCAAATGGAGCGTTAAAATCATTTTTTTCAAATATGGGAAGGTCTAAGTCAAGGTATCCTTGATTTTCTAATTCAGTTTCCCATACAACGCGGGCATTGTCTGAAAAAATTATGGCAAGCTCATCCCACTGTTCATGCAATTGTTTGAGTTTTTTTATGAGAAGATGGGCATAAATTGATCCACTGGCCCCGGTAACTGCTACAACAATTTTTCTCATTAAAATCCTATTTGAATTATAAACAATGAAAGCCAATAAAAGTTACCTTTTTTCGAAAAAAAGTGAAAATGACACTTCCCCTTATTTTTTTTAAAATTAAAACCTTAACAATACAATAAGATTTGTCATGTTCCGTTATATCCATGGTTTTTCATAGGATATTGGATTTAAAACGGGGCTGGATTTTTATCCTGGCCCTTTTTTTTTGTTTTAAGTTGAAATACAAAAAAACCTGCCGAAACAGGGATAAATTATTAAAGTTCAGACATCATATTAATTTATTAACAATACAATAAGTCTTATCATGTTCCGTTATATCTATGGTTTTTCATAGGATATTGGATTTAAAACGGGGCTGGATTTTTATCCTGGCCCTTTTTTTTTGTTTTAAGTTGAAATACAAAAAAATCCCTGCCGAAACAGCGATAAAATATTAAAGTTCAGACATCTTCGCAATTTCTTCACTTTTATAAGTGCCTTCGTCTAATTTCTTCTTTGTTTCTTCAAAAGCTTTTAAAGTTAACGCTATATCTTCATCAGTATGAGTAGCAGTAGGAATCAGTCTATAGATTATATGTCCTTTTGGAATAACTGGGTACACAACAATGGAACAGAAAATATGATAATTTTCTCTTAGGTCTGTTACCATAAAGGTAGCTTCTTCAACACCTCCTTTCATATAAACTGGGGTAACGACGGAGTCAGTTTTTCCTATATCAAATCCTTTTTCTTTTAAACCCTGTTGAAGTTTTAGTGCATTTTCCCAAAGCTTATTTTTTAGTTCAGGTTTGGTTTTAAGGAGTTCAAGTCTTTTTAGGTTGCCTAATACAATCGGTAAAGGAAGTGATTTTGCAAAAATTTGACTGCGGATATTGTATCTTATGTAATCGATTATTTGTTTTGGGCCCGCAATAAATGCACCAATTGAAGCCATTGATTTTGCAAAGGTGGAAAAATACAGATCGATTTCTTCTTGGATGCCTTGCGCTTCACCAGCTCCCGCACCTGTTTCTCCTAAAGTTCCAAATCCATGAGCATCATCAACCAGCATTCTAAACGCGTATTTAGGGCGTAGTTCAGTGATTTCTTTCAACTTTCCTTGATCGCCTGCCATTCCAAAAACTCCTTCTGTAATGAGCAAAATACCACCAGTATTGTTTTTTTCAATCAGCGCTGTAGCCCTTTGAAGTTGTTTTTCACAATCTGCTATGTCATTATGCTTAAAAACAAATCTATGTCCTGTGTGAAGTCGAAGTCCATCGATGATACATGCATGGCATTCTGCATCATAAACGATTACGTCATGCCTGCTGCACAAAGTATCAATCAAACTTAAAATTCCTTGATAGCCAAAGTTGAGCAGAATAGCATCTTCTTTTGATTCAAAAGCAGCCAATTCTCTTTCTAGTTGTTCGTGGTGGTTAGTATTACCGCTCATCATTCTGGCTCCCATCGGAGTAGCCAATCCAAATTCTACAGCTGCATCTCCGTCTGTTTTTCTTACTTCAGGGTGGTTTGCTAGTCCCAAGTAGTTGTTTAAGCTCCAAACAATTTTCTCTTTGCCACGAAAATTCATTCTATTGCTAATCTCACCTTCCAACTTTGGGAAAGCAAAATAGCCATGGGCACGTTCTCTGTGTTGTCCAAGTGGGCCGTAATTTTTAATCAGCCTTTCGAAAATATCTGCCATATTTGAGGGATTAAATGTTTTAAGACAGTGCAAATATAAAATTTTTAATTTTTAGTTCAATATAACAAGAGCTTAATCTGTAGAGTTAAGATCAAAACTTACCAAAACCTTATCTTTGCCATCAACTATAGCATCATTAATTATGAAAAAAATAATTGTAGGATTTTTAATCTTTGTTCTCTTCTTGTCAAACGCAACGGCTCAACAGAAAATATCAAAAGACGCCGCGCCAAAATTGGTAGTAGGCATCATGGTGGATCAGATGAGGTGGGATTATTTATATCGATTCCAAAGTCGCTTCGGTGAAAAAGGATTTAAGAGGATAATGAGAGAGGGCTTTAGTTGTGAGAATACATTAATCCCTTATGCTCAGACAGTAACTGCTGCGGGGCATGCATCAGTTTATACAGGGTCTGTTCCTGCGATAACTGGAATCATGGGGAATGATTGGTATGATAGGCGATTAAAGAAAATGGTGTATTGTGTTGAGGATGATTCTGTAAAGTTGGTAGGTTCAACTAGCAAAGGAGAGCCAATGTCTCCAAAAAATTTAATTGCTACAACCATAACTGATGAGTTGAAGCTGGCCACTAATTTCAGGTCTAAAGTAATTGGTGTTGCTATAAAAGATAGGGGCAGTATTTTACCAGCAGGCCATGCTCCAGATGGAGCATATTGGTATGACGGCTCTTCTGGAAATTTTATTTCTAGTACTTGGTACATGAAAGAGTTGACACCATGGGCAGCCTCTTTTAACGCTAGAAAAATCACAGATTC
>CANLED010000035.1 GCA_947489175.1 Chitinophagaceae bacterium
GAAGTAAATGCACACCTTGCTTTGGCATTTGACCAAGTCAATCGTACAGAATATTCCTACTTAGAAACCAATGAAATGATTTCTCATCCAATTGTTTTTAAGAATGGATACATACAAGCCCCCGAAACAATCGGGCATGGTCTTTCTCCTTTAAGGGATAAGTTAGAGGAATTGTCAACAGATACTATCAATTGATTTTTTTAAAGTTGAACGTTTTTAATTTCATTTTTTGATACATTAACCAATCTATTTTATCTTTAAATAATAATAATTCAATTATGATCTCCATACCTAATTCAGTAGCAATCGAACTCAATACCCCTCTCGAATTAACTGCGGATCAAATTGATTTTTTTAAAGTGAATGGATTTATAAAAATAAAGTCAGTTCTTTCAAAAGAAGCATTAGATACCATGGATGCCATCATATCTGCGGAAGTGGATCGACTGAACACCCAGCATTTGGCCATGAAAGACCGAGACACGTATGGCAAAGCTTTTTTGCAAATCATGAACATCTGGAGAAATTCAGACCTTGTTAAGCAAATCGTTTTTAGCAAGCGTCTTGCTAAAATAGCTGCTGATCTGTTGGAAGTCGAAGGGGTTCGTATTTACCATGATCAGGCTTTGTATAAAGAGCCGGGAGGTGGACATACGCCATGGCATGCAGATCAATATTATTGGCCTGTTTCTTCACCAAAAACCGTAACAGCTTGGATTCCTTTGCAGGAGACAACGTTGGAACTTGGACCATTGGAATTTAGCGCAAAGAGCTTTGAAATTGTGGAAGGGCGCGACAAAGAAATAGGAGATGAAAGTCAGGTTGTATTAGAAAACTTGTTGAAGAATACAGGATTTACGCATGTTGTTGAAGCTTTTGAAATGGGTGAAGTAAGCTTCCATACTGGCTGGTTGTATCATAGGGCTGGACCAAATACAACTGATAAAATGAGGAAAGTAATGACCATGATTTATATGGATAAAGAAATGATCTTGAAGGCACCTGAAAACAAAAACCAGCAAGCAGATTGGAATGCGTGGTGCCCCGGGGCTGTTATTGGAGAAGTAATCAACACTCCTTTAAATCCTGTTATTTATCAGTAACCAGTGATTCGTTGTTTAGCTTTTGATATTCTGCAGGGGTTTTTCCGGTGAGCATTTTAAAGTAACGGAAAAAATTAGCATAGTTGACAAATCCACATTCATTGATGATTTGTGATATGCTGAATTTAGAATCAGACAGCAACTTACAGGCATGTTTGATTCTAATTTCATGGAGAAAATTGGTATACGTTTTGCCTGTTTTTGTTTTGAAATAACGACAAAATGAATGCTCACTTAAGTGTGCAATTGATGCAATTTCTTTTGTATGTATTTTTTGGTTGAAGTTTTGCATTGTGTACGAATAAACATCGTTGATTCTATCCTCATTCTGCTCATTTATTTGTGGCTGAAATCCAATAGGGAGAATCATTTTAGTGTCTCTCGATCCAGCTATTAATGTTAATACCTGTAACAAAAGAATCATTTTTCCTGGACCTTTTTCAGTAAGCATTTGTTGCATAATTTTGCCAACTTTTACCCTTGTTTTCCCTTCAATAGATATGCCTCTATCTGCTTTCTTCAGCAATAACTTGATGCTTCTTAAGTCAGAAAGTTCAAGAAAATCCTTTCCACCAAAATCGGGCAGGAAATGCATCACAATAACCCGGACTTTTAATTTTTTATTGGTATATTTTTCATCATGAATAAACATGTGAGCTAGGTTTTGCCCTAGCATAAATATGTCACCATCTTTGATAATATCCACCGTGTCTCCGATAATACTCATCCCATCACTTTTTTCAAAATACACAATCTCTAGATGTGGGTGGTAGTAGTACCTACTACCTAAGGAAGATTCAGTCTCTTCTCTGATTATGTAAGTATTTGGAGATTCGATTTTTAGAAGGATTTGTTTCATTGTTCTGTGTATTGTAACAAAATTGAAATTAGATTTAATTTTTGTTCAAAAAAACTATAATAAACCGTATGGTTTTAAAAAGCCAAAAAAGTATATTAATTCGCTATTGTTTCGGTTAAAACTCCCTGTTATTCGGTGTTAATTTGATACTGCAATAACCATGAGTTGTAGCAAGCCAAATTCTAACGTAAAAAATTCAACATGCTTAACATTTATCTTAACAAATTTAAAGGCCAGAACATGAGCGCTGTTCTGCGTGACTGTTTTCTTACAGCTGTCCTTCTGATGTTTTTTTCTGCTAATATTTTCGGACAGGCAAAATCTGTCAAAGGAGTTGTAAAAGATGCTGCTGGTAATCCTTTGGCCGGGGTTAGTGTACTAGTTTCTGGAACTAAGAAAGGAACTACAACCGACGTAAGCGGTACTTTTACATTGCAAGCCAATCCAAATGCTTCACTTGTTTTTTCATTTACAAATTTTGAAAGCCAAGTGATTGCTGTGAAAGGGAAAACAGATTTCACGATTTTGCTAAAAGCAGAATCTGCTAGCCTGAGTGAAGTTGTTGTAATCGGTTATGGCACACAGAAGAAGAGAGACCTCACTGGTGCCGTGAGGAAGATAACCATTGAGGGTTCTCCTATTTCTACCATGACAAATGTGAGTCCTCTTTCCGCCATTCAAGGTACGCCCGGTGTTAATATTGGTGCAGTAACAACCGCAGGTGGTGCTCCATCCGTTTTGATTAGAGGTCAGCGTTCTTTAGCTGCATCAAATTCCCCCTTGATTGTTTTGGACAATGTTATTTTTGAGGGAAGCTTGAATGAGATCAATACACAGGATATTGCAACATTCGATATCTTGATGGATGCAAGTGCTGCAGCAATCTATGGATCAAGAGCCGCAAATGGTGTTATCATGATCACTACAAAAAGAGGAAAATCTGGCAAGCCTGTGATTGCTATAAACAACAATTATGGCTTTCAGGATTGGACGGTTACTCCTGATATGCGCAAGGGAGATGACTTCATAAAATGGAGAACGGAGAACAGGAGGTTGGCTGGTCAAGCAGACCTTAGTGTTGCTAAAGTCCTTGATCCAAAAGAAATTATTGCATTGCAACAGGGGCAACAAATCGATTGGCTTAAAGAGATAAGGCAGGTAGCCCCTTTAAATGACCTTAGCGTAAGCGTATCAGGAAGAACAGACAACATCAACTATTACGTTTCGGGTGGATTGTTAGATCAGAAAGGAGTTTTGGATTTTGACAACTTCAAGAAGTATACCATTACCGCCAAGATTGATGCAAAAATCAACAAATGGTTGAGTTATGGATTAAATGTATACTATTCTGCAAGGGATTATTCAGGTACGCCTCCTGATCTTGGACAAGCAACCATAGGGACTCCTTATGCATTTAAGTGGATTGATGAATCCAAGAAAATACTTGATAAGGCTCCGACAGTTGCGAATTTGATAAATCCATATTGGGGACAGGCAAATCAACCAGGACTTTATGATGATAACTTGGAAAAATACACAAGCACAAGAATTATTGGATTTATAAGTGCGGATATCCCTCATATCAAGGGATTGAACTATCGTGTTAATATCAGTAAAAATAAATCTGAAACGGTTAGTGGAAGCTTTAGGCATGAAACATTCTTTACCAATCCTGATAATGCGGCAGACAATGCCAATCCATCAAAATATTTGGTAAATACTTACGGTAGCATGAGTAATTTTCTTTCAAACTCTTGGGAGGTTCAAAATTTGCTTACCTATAAAAAAACATTGGGTAAACATAGTTTAGACGCTCTTGGTGGTTACCAAAGAGATTATTCTTCAACTTCTCAGGTAACAGCTTCAGCAAGTGATTTCTCAAGTGCAGGAACTACAGTGCTTGGTTACTATGGTTTGAACCTTGGGAATCCTGCTAATCAACGTACTTATTCTTACTTTACTGAACGTTCTAACCTTGCCTATTTGGGACGAATGAACTATAACTTCAACAGCAAATATTACCTCACTGCCAATTACAGGAAAGATGGTTACTCAGCTTTTGCTGAAGGAAATAAATTTGCTGAATTCTATGGTGGTGCTGTAGCGTATGCCATCAGTGAAGAGAATTTCTTCAAAAAAGCACTTCCAAAAATCAATTATTTGAAGTTAAGGGCTGCTTACGGACAAAATGGTAATCAGGGAATTGATCCTTATGAAACCGTTGCTAATATTGCATCTGGAACTACCGTGTTTGGGCCAACAAGTACCTTGTTTATCTACCAAAGCAGTTTAGCCAACCAAAAGCTATCATGGGAAAAAACAACCACCTTGAACGTGGGGCTTAACTTCTCAGCATTGGATAACAGGCTTTCTGGAGATTTGAACTTATACAAAAGCAAAACAACAGACCAGTTATTGACACGCTCTCTCCCTGCATTGTCTGGGTTTGGGTCTGTAAGAACAAATATCGGAAGGGTTGACAACAAAGGACTTGAAGCATCATTGACAGGAGTTATTTTAGCACCAAAGAATTCAAAAGGAATTCGTTGGGAAGCAACCTTAAACTTTTGGATGAATAGAAATAAGATTGTTGAGCTTACTGGCGTAGATGCTGATGGAGATGGCGTTGAAGATGACGACCTTGGAAACAGGTGGTTCATTGGACGACCAATTGGAGCAATCTATGATTTTCGTGTAGATGGAATTGTTCAGACTGCCGATGCTGATTATATCTCGAAATTTGGTGCAAAACCAGGCGATCTTAAAATTATGGATGTCAACGGAGCAAAACGTGGAGATGGTTTACCCGATGGTAAAATAAATTCTCTGGATCGTGAAATCATAGCCTACGTTCAACCAAGATTTAGCTGGAGTTTTTCAAATACCCTTAACTATAAAAACTGGCAGTTGTTTTTCAATTTCAACGCCATATCTGGCGGTGGAAAAGACAACTATTACATGAGTGCAAACTCAACGTATAACCTCACTACTTTCGGTAACAACCAACAGCAAAACTGGTTAAACCAGCAATACTGGTCGGCTGAAACCCCTACTAATAGGTTCACAAGGCCTAACTATTCAAATCCTTATGGATATTCTTATCCAGATTCAAGATCTTTTGTTAGGCTTCAAGACCTTAGCTTGCAATATGCATTAAACAATAAGCAATTAGATAAGTTAAAAGTGAGTGGATTGAGATTTTATCTATCAGCTAAAAATCCATTGCTTTTCACAAAGTGGTTGGGACTAGATCCAGAAAATGGAGGTCAATTGGGCAGATCCAATACCGTGTTCAGAACGATCAATTTTGGTACCAACTTAAATTTCTAAACGCATTTAAAACATAATATATGCAAACTCAATTCAAAAAAATATCAATTTTAATTCTTGCAATCGTTCTAGTAATTGGTTGTAAAAAGGATTCAGAATTTCTTACGGAAGTAAGAAAAGACGGTCTCACAACAGACAATGCATTAATCACAAAATCGCAATTTGATCTTGCATTAAATACTTGCTACAGGCAGCTACAGTACTTCTATAATTCAGCTGATGGCTGGACTGATTATTGGCACCTTGGTGTTAACTTTGATGTGGCAGCAACAACAACCATTTATATTGCTGATCCAGGAGCTCCATGGATTGATTATACCAAAATAAATCCACAAGATGGGCAGTCTTCAAAATGGTGGAGCTGGAATTTTACAGTAGTTAAATATGCAAATACTGTTATCGCTGGTGTAGAAAATAAAGCAGCCAAGTTAACTGCAGATGAAAAGAATACACTATTGGCCGAAGCTCGATTTTTTAGGGCATGGGCTTATCGTAATTTGAATATAGCTTTCGGTGGTGTTCCTATTTTAACGGGTCCAGTTGCTGAACCCAAAGTTGATTTTGTGCGCAATACTGCAGCAGAGTGTAATGCTTTTATCAAGCAAGACCTTGAATTTGCAAGGGTTAATTTACCAATCGCATCTGTTGTACCTGGAAGGGTAGTTCGATCAGCGGCTGACCATTTACTTGCTGAAATAAATATAATTCTAAAAGACTATGATGGAGCTATCGCAGCTGCTACCAGGGTAATTGGTGGATCTGATGGTTCTTATTCTCTGATGAATGCACGATTCGGTGCTAGAAGAAATGAACTTAATACAACAAGAGGTACTGGGGTTCTAACAGACTATTATTGGGATCTTCATGAAATCAACAACACAGATTATCAAATGGGCAACAAAGAAGCCATTTGGGTTGCTCAGTTTGAAAGGGCTGTACCGGGTGGGGGTGTTGCTTATAGTGGTCTTGGAAACTGGATGACTCAAGGTAGGGCATACTGGTCTAGACATTGGTTGTTTGCAAAAGCTGGACATAACAATACCGCTGCCGACAGCATTGGTAGAGGTGCGTCTTTCATAAGAGGCACCGATTATTCAAATTGGAAAATTTGGGATAATGCAGTTGGTGATATTCGTAACAACGAGACCAACATCAGAAGGAACTACTATTTCAATACAAATATTGCACCTTCAGGTACGCAGCCTGCTTTCAAGAAAGGTGATTTAATTCCTAAATCATTCATGACTGCTGCTGAAGACAGTATGTGGTATTGCTATCCTAACTGGACAAAATTTGGGACAGACAAGCATGCTTCAGGTGATTTTATCTACGGTTATACCAAAGACCAATATGTAATGAGGTTACCAGAAACCTATTTGCTTAGGGCTGAAGCTTATATTGCCAAAGGAGATAAAACAAGTGCTGCTGCAGATGTTAACGTAATCAGGGCACGTGCAAAAGCTCGACTTGCAACAGCAAATGACATGAGTATTGATTATATACTTGATGAGCGTACCAGAGAGCTTTATGGAGAAGAATATCGTATGCTAACGCTCATGAGACTAGGTCTTGTTTTTGATCGTGTAAGTAAGCATGGCGGTGCAATTCAAAGCAAAACGGTAACAGCAAAAAACAACTTACTGCCAATTCCACAATCTGAAATTGACAGAAATATTGGAGCAAAACTTACTCAGAATCCTGGGTATTGATAATTAGGGTTTGTCTATTGAGCCAATCTTCAAATCTGTAAAAAGATTGAAAAGATTGGCTTTTTTTATGTTAATGAACATCAATTATTGTACTTTTCAACTTGAGTTAAAATAAGGTTTCTATGAAATATCTATCAGGTTTATTTTTTGTTTTTGTTTGTATGTTTTCTGCAAGTCATGTAATTGCACAGCAAGACAGGTTTGCAAAAATAGGTGGACAAGAATATACAATGCGGGCAGATCAATTGATTGAACCCAAGCCTTTGGAAATTTCTAAAAAGATTTTGCCAACGGGTGTTTCCAACAACACAAAATTTGTCTTTGCCAAAAAAGCAGATTCAAAAGAAGCGTTGAATAAAGAGCTGGATTCAATTCGCTCTTATTACGAACCTTTCATGAAAAACTATGCAGAGATTATCAATGTTGATCGCATCAAATTGCCTATCAACAACATGTCTTGGAGAATTGAAACAGCAAGCGATCAAACCGATTTTACCAATACATTGATGGGGAAAGGCAACTGGGAAAATGTTTCCATCCCTCATTATGGGCCACCTTTGGGCCATGCGGTTACTTACTATTACAAAGAAATTGATCTTGATGAAAAGATGCTTTCCAAAGGAAGTCTTTTTCTTACTTTCAAAGGGGTAGACTACAAAGCAGAAGTGTTTTTTAACGGTGTTTTTTGTGGTGCACATGAAGGTTTTTTTGCACCTTTTGAATTTGATGTAATCAAGTACGCAAAGAAAGGGAGAAACAGCATTCTGGTGAAGGTGATGAACGAACCAACCACTACAGGTTCAACTGATGATAAAGGAAATTTTGCTGTTGGAAATAAAATTTACGCAGCCGGTGGTCTAGGATATGATGAGCCCATAGAAGGCTGGCATATTTGTCCACCCGCCATGGGAATTTACCAAGACTGCTATCTTGAGGCCCGGTCTACATTGTTCGTGAATGATATTTTTGTAAGACCTCTGCCTGATCAATCAAAAGCTGAACTATGGCTTGAAGTTTATAATTCTAAACTAATTTCTGAAGATATTTCTATTGACCTGTCATTATTTGGGAGAAATTTCAAGGATACTGTATTCATGAACAAGAGCTTCAAGGCAACAACAATACAGGTGCCTGGAATCGGGGATATGGTGAAGCCGACAGATGGGGTTGAAAAAAGTTTACCCATGCAGTATGGCGTGAATTATATCAGAATCCCTTTTGAAATAAAGAATTTTAGAACTTGGAAGCAGGAACAACCTTGGTTGTATTCATTGCATGTGCAATTAAAAAACAATGGCAATGATATTGTTGATGTGCAATCCAAACATTTTGGCATGCGCAGTTTTACCATGGATACAGTAAATATTCCTAAGGGGAAAATGTATCTAAATAATAATTTTATCAGGCTTCGCGGTGCAAACTCTATGGGCTTTGAGCAAAATGATGTCAAAAATAAAAACTGGAACCAGCTTAGGGATGATATTCTACTTGCAAAACTTTGCAACATGAATTTTATCCGATTCACACAACGTCCTGTTCAATCAGAAGTGTATGATTATTGTGATATGTTGGGCATGTTGAACCAAACCGATCTTCCTCTTTTCGGTGCCATAAGAATCAATCAATTCAAGGAAGTTGTAAAGCAGGCAGAAGAAATGGAACGCTTGGTGCGCAGCCATCCTTCTACCGTTGTTGTCACTTACATCAACGAAAGGTTTCCCAATGCAGAGGGGAGTCCTCAACGTAGCTTTTCCAGTCCATCCGATATTTTCAAGATTTTCAGCGCACTTGACCAATCTGTGTTGTTGTCGAACCCAGACCGCGTTATCAAGTCTGGTGATGGCGATTACGACCCACCCGGACCAGGCCTTCCGGATAGCCATTGTTACAATACCTGGTACAATGGACATGCGATGGATTTGGGAAAGTTTCACAAAGGCTACTGGCAACTCATCAAACCTGATTGGTTGTATGGCTGTGGTGAATACGGTGCAGAAGGGTTGGACCCTCTCAATACCATGAAAAAATACTATCCTGCATCTTGGCTTCCCAAAGATGCCACAGATGATTTGAGTTGGACTGCAAATAGGATTTCTAAGTCACAAACAAATACTTTTCATTATATGTGGTACCCCACGCAAAAGGGGGTGCAACAATGGATCGATGCGAGCCAGCATTACCAAGCCTGGGCAGTGCAATTTGTAACAGAAGCGTTTAGACGCGATAGCCGCAATGTTTCTTCTGCCGTACATCTTTTTATCGATGCATGGCCAGCAGGTTGGATGAAGGCAATCATGGATGTTGACAGGCAACCAAAGAAGGCTTTTTTCAGTTATCGCGATGCCCTAACTCCGCTCATGGTTTCATTGAGAACAGATCGGTATACATGGTTTGCTGGTGAAACTGCTAACATAGAAGCATGGGTTTGTAATGACCTTAATAGTGCTCCCAAAGGGGCTAAATTGGCATATGAGGTCGTTGTTGGTTCAAATATTTTATTAAGAGAAAATATCGATGCAAACCTACCTCTAAATAGTTCAAGTTTTCAAGGACATGTTCAGTTTAAAATTCCTGATGTAAAAAATCGCACAACGGCTTACGTCAAAGTGGGTTTGTTTGATGCTGATGGTAAATGCATTCATTTTGCAACACAAGCAATTCAAATTTTTCCCAGGGTCACTCCTGTGAAACAAGCTGTTTATCTGTTTGATCAACACGAAAATTTATCAGCATCACTTGCCAACGATAGTAAAGCGAAATTGGTGAATTCTATTGCCGAATCTAAGGTTGTGTTGATTGATAATTTCAGCCATTACGAAAAAAACAAATTGGCACTAGATTCTTTTGTACTTCGTGGAGGTAAACTCTTGTTTGCTGAAATTCCTGCAGGTAACTACACAATAGGATCAAGCAAGGTGCATATCCAGCATACCATCATGGGTGAATATTATTTTGCAAATCTTACTGATCGGTTGTTGAAAGACACCCGTTTCAAGGATAAGGATTTGTTTCTTTGGTATGACAAGAAAGTGGGATACATCCAGCCTTTGTTGAAGAATGTGTTCAGGGCTGAAGGGTGGAATCCAATCATCACAACCGGGCTATGTAACTTTGGAGGAGAGGATCCTGCGGGATACCTCGCTGCGGCAGACCTGACCTATGGGAAAGGAAAATTCATCGTTTGTGAAATTACATTGGCCAACAGAATCATGGAAAATCCGGCTGCCTATTCCCTGTTTAAGCAATTGATTAATGAATAAATTTTAAAAATAAAATTGTGAAAATTCTTTATTTCTGTACACATTGGGGTAACACATTGCCTTTCGAAAAATTCTGTAAAAATGCAAAGCTCGCCGGCTATGATGGGGTTGAAATTGATTTGCCTTTTGACAAGAATGAAAAGGATGTCATCTTGAAAACATTGGAAGGACATGGCTTGAAATTGATTGCACAATATTGGCAATCACTTGAAAAAGATTTCAAAACCAATGCACAAAATTATTCAAAGCACTTGTGCAATTTGGCGGAGGCAAAACCTTTTTTGATCAACGCACAAACGGGGAAAGATTATTTTTCTTTTGAACAAAACATGATGCTGATTTCAATTGCTGAGAAAATCAGCGAAGAAACCGGTATTGAAATTTTGCACGAAACACACCGGGGTAAATTTTTATTCAACCTTCCTGTTTTTCAAAAAAGTGTTGAAGCCAATAAAAACATTGCCATAACATTAGATGCTTCGCATTGGTGCACTGTTCACGAATCCATGCTAGATGACCAAGAGGAAGCGATGACGTTGGCTCTTCAACATACCCGTCATATTCATTCCAGAATTGGTTTTGAAGAAGGACCGCAAGTCAATGATCCGCGTGCACCTGAATGGAAATCCGTTGTAGAAAAATATTTTTCTTGGTGGGATCAAGTTGTTGCTAATCATCAAAAAAACAACCAAACACTCACCGTTACAACGGAATTCGGTCCAGCCCCATACATGCCTGCGGAACCCTATACAGAAAAAAGTTTGTCGTCTCAGTGGGATGTAAATATTCACATGCTCAACTTGTTTAAAGAAAGATATTTTACCAATTAACTGGATAATATGAAACGCATAAAATTGTTTTTATTTTTTTCTTTGATGATGTGTGTTGCAGATGTTGTTGCACAAAAAACAAATATCATTCCGCAACCAAACAAGGTCGATCTTGGTGTTGGAAAGTTTGTTTTTAAGAATGGAATGTCTGTTGCAATTGACAAACAAAACAAGGGTTTGATTCTTGCTGTTGAACCTCTGATGCAAAAATTAAAAATAGCTGCTGGTATCAGTCTGAAAGTTTCTGATGGACCAGCAGTTGGAAATATACAGGTTCAATTGTCAGATAAAATCCAACATCCACAAGGTTATTTACTTGATGTAAATTCTTCCACAATCAAGATTCAAGCTAATGATGCAGTGGGTGTGTTCAATGCAGTGCAAACAATTTTGCAATTGTTGCCACCTCAGATTGAAAGCAATAAAAAAGTGGATAATTTTTCTTGGCAGATTCCTGTCATAAAAATTGAAGACGAGCCTGCTTTTCAATACAGGGGTTTGATGATT